>JBAXGK010000183.1:0-4685 GCA_037139435.1 Candidatus Omnitrophota bacterium
TCATCTTGGATAGCGATTTGGATAGCGATTTGGATAGCGATTTTTTGGATTTTTTTGGGATTTTTTGGGGTTTTTTGGGATTTTTCCGGAGCACAAGATTTTTTGGTCTTGTGCTCCCATATTTTTGGATAGCGATTTTGGATAGCGATTTGTCTGGAAAAAGCGGTTAAAGAGGGGTAATATCGGTCAATCAAAATTTAAAAAAAATGCCCTAACCCGTTATTTTACGGTCATATCGGACATTATTGGATCATAGCGGTCAATCAGGGTTTTTAAATTGTGGATCTTGGGGTCGCGGGTTCAATTCCCGTCGACCGCCCTTTTTTTTATTATACGGACTTCCTAAAGGAAAATTGGATACATGAACCCTCTCCTTCCGATCAATAAGATCTCTGATATCCCGATGAAATACAGAAATACACCAATCGGACGTCTCCTGGAGTACCAGAACCTGCATCGGCCTTTCAAACCTTATTCGCAAGCACAGCTTCTGATCGGCATGTGCATGGACAGCCGAAAACTCCTGCGCATTCCTGATAATTTCGCATTCGTGTTGCGGACAGGCGGCGCCAACCTCCGGTACAGTGAATTCAAAGTCTCTTATGCAATCGCCGTCGGCGGCGTTTCTCACATCGCACTCATCACCCATGACCAGTGCGGCATGGTCAACCTTCCTGCCCGGAAAGACCTCTTTATCAAGGGCCTCGTCAAAAGAGGCGGCTGGAAGAAAAAGGACGCCGAAGAGCATTTTAGGATTTCTTCGCACCTCTTCGAGATCGGCAATGAAACGGATTTTGTCTTAAGCGAGGTGAAGCGGCTTCGCCTTCGCTATCCCAAAGTTAAAGTCGCGCCCATGTTCTATAAAGTTCATGACAGTCAACTTTTTCTACTGAAGGAATAAATCCCGTGACGAAACCCGCAGACCCCAACGAAAAAACATTTATGGCTCGAGTCGAAATCCTAAACGAGCGGATTCTGGAAGCTAAAAAACACGACCTTTATCCTTACATGCATTCCTCAGACGCCGTGGAAGGGATCCACGTCACGGTCCACGGACGCCCGATGCTTCAATTTGCATCCTATTCCTACCTCGACCTCTTGGGTCATCCCAGGATCAACGCCGCCGCCAAGATAGCCATCGATGAATTCGGGACTGGCACGCATGGTGTTCGCTTCCTTGCGGGAACCACCCGGCTCCATGTGGAGCTTGAAAAAAAGATCGCTTCTTTCAAAAAAACCGAGACAGCCGTTGCCATTGCCTCGGGGTACAGCGCAAATTTCGGAACGATCTCATCCCTCATCGGCCGGCATGATGTGGTCATTTCTGACAAGATCAATCATGCGAGCATTGTCGATGGATGCATCCTGTCACGGGCCCAATTCGTCCGTTTTGAACATAATGACATGGCGGCCCTCGAAAAGGCTCTCAGTGAAGCCCGAAAAAAAGGCACTCGGCTCGTGGTGGCGGACGCTGTCTTCAGCATGGACGGCGACATCATCAACCTTCCCGAGGTGATCAGGCTTTGCCGAAAATTCAAAGCACTTCTCATGATTGATGAGGCGCACTCGCTTGGCGTCCTCGGGAAAAAAGGCACCGGCATCGAGGAGCATTTTGGGATCGACCCCAAGGAGAATCTCATTGATATAAAAATGGGCACGTTGAGCAAAACGATCCCGTCGATCGGCGGCTATATCGCCGGAAGCACTAAACTCGTCAATTATCTAAGGCATTCCATCCGGCCTTATATTTTCTCGGCCGCACTTCCTCCCCCTTCAGCGGCCGCGGCAAAAACTGCCTTTGACGTCATTGAAGATGAGCCGTGGCGCGTGGAGAATCTTCACAAGAACGCAGAATATTTCCGAAAAACTCTCCAGGCCCGGGGTTTCGACACGCTCAGGAGCCAGACCGCGATCGTTCCGATCATTATCGGAGACGAAACGAAAGCCCTAGAAATGACGCGCCTCGCAAGGAACGAGGGGATCTTCATCGTGCCGATCCTGCCGCCTGCGGTGCAACCCAATACCACCCGCATCCGCGCCACCGTAACCGCGGGTCATTCACTTCAGGAGATCGACCGCGCCATCAACGTATTTGAGAAGATCGCGAAATCACTCGGTATTTTGCGCCCCCAGCCTTTTTAAAGGTCACAACACTCGCATGCCTCAAGGATACGCCCTCATCACCGGAGCCGCCGAAGGACTGGGCCGGGAATTCGCTAGGCTTTTTGTCCGTGATAAGTATCCCGTCGTTCTTGTCGACCGGAACAAACCCGGCCTAGACGCACTCGCCCAGGAATTGCGCGCGACCGATCAGTCGGATGTAAGAATGATCGTAATAGATCTGAGCCTCCCCACCGCTGCGGAAGCGCTTAAAACCTCAATGGATGAGCAAAAGATCGCCGTTGAAACCTTGGTGAACAATGCCGGGTTTGGCGTCCACGGCCTTTTCCATCACGCCGATTGGAAAACCACCGAAGGCATGATGAACCTCAACATCATGACCGTAACCCATTTAACACACCTCTTCCTTCCGGCTATGGTTCAAAGAGGCCACGGCAAGATCCTGAACGTCGCGTCATCGGCGGCCTTCCAACCCGGTCCCTTCATGGCCTGTTACTTCGCCTCCAAAACGTATGTGCTTTCCTTCACCGAAGCGCTCGCGGAAGAGCTTTCAGGCTCCGGGGTCACCGTCACGGCTTTCTGCCCGGGCCCCACGCGAACACAATTCCAAAAGCGGTCCAACACTGAAAATATCCGTGAAAATTCTTTCGCGATGGAAGCACCCCCCGCGGCCAAAGAAGGTTATCGCGGATTGATGCAAGGCAAACGTCTTGTGATCCCCGGATTCATGAACAAGCTCTTGGTGTTCCTGGTCCGTTTATTTCCAAGGGGTTTTGTGATACGGGTGACGCGTTATCTTGAGGAAAACGGGTAACCTTATAAATCTCATCCTTGCTAAAAACCCCTTGCAAATCCACTCTGCATCGGTAGACTTCATCCGTCCAAATTGTGTTTTTCGTTTCCAAAAGGGAGCTTTGGACGGCCCCAATCTATGTTTCGATTGATGGGTATTGGGACCGTATCCAAGGTTCATTTCTCTACACAAAGGAGCTTTAAAATGACGACGCCGCTTGAAAAATGGGTAGAAGAGCAAGCCGAACTGACCAAGCCTTCCAAGATCTACTGGTGCGACGGCACGGAAGCCGAAGCCAAAAGGCTGATCGAGATCGGCATCCAGGAAGAACGCCTTAACGGAAAACCCATTTTCAAAAAATTAAACGATCAAAAATGGCCGAACGCCTACTTTCATTATTCACATCCCAATGACGTCGCACGGACCGAACAGCTGACGTTTATTTGCCATCCCGACAAAGAAATGGCGGGCCCGAATAATAACTGGATGGACCCGCAAGAAGCCAAGACTAAAATGACGGCGCTTTTCGATGGCTGCATGAAAGGCCGCACGATGTACGTCATGCCTTACATGATGGGCCATCCCAAATCCCCTTACGCCAAGGCCTGCGTCCAGATCACGGACAACTGCTATGTCGCGGTTTCCATGCGCATCATGACCCGCATGGGAAAAGAAGCGCTTGATCGCATAGGGCACTCTGAGAATTTCGTGCGGGGGCTACACTCGGTCGGCGATCTCAATCCCGAGCGCCGTTTCATCATGCATTTCCCTCAGGAGAACCTGGTCCAAAGTTTCGGCTCCGGTTACGGCGGGAATGCCCTTCTCGGGAAAAAATGTTTCGCGCTTCGCATCGCATCCTGCCTGGGCCAAAAGGAAGGCTGGCTCGCGGAACACATGCTCATCATGGGAATTGAAGACCCCAAAGGGAAAGTCACTTATATCGCGGCGGCGCTTCCTTCGGCTTGCGGCAAAACAAATCTTGCGCTCATGCAATCGGCACTTCCGGGATACAAAGTCTGGACCGTCGGCGACGATATCGCATGGCTCAATATTGGCCCGGACGGACGTCTTTATGCGATCAATCCCGAGGCCGGTTTTTTTGGCGTCGCTCCGGGGACATCGCTCAAAACGAACCCCAAGATGGTCGAGACGCTCAAGAATAACAAGTTTTTTCCGACACTTTTCACGAACACCGCGATCGATAACGACACGAATGAACCCTGGTGGGAGGGTTTAGACGGTGCCGTGCCCAAAAATGTTACCGACTGGCAGAGCCAGCCGTGGGACGCTTCCAAAGGCACAAAGGCCGCGCACCCTAATTCCCGGTTCACGGTCTCCATGTATAATTGCCCGAGCCTCTCCAAGGAGGTCGATAACCCGCAAGGCGTTCCCATCTCGGCGATCCTTTTCGGAGGAAAGCGCGCGAAACTCATCCCGCTCGTCGCTGAAGCCCTTAACTGGCAGCAGGGTGTTTTCATCGGGACCCGCATGGGCTCTGAGATCACAGCTGCAGCTTCGTCCCTTACCGTAGGGGCCACGCGCCGCGACCCCATGGCCATGCTTCCCTTTTGTGGCTACAACATGGGCGACTATTTCGCGCACTGGCTCAATTTTGGGAAGAAGCTTAAGCACGCGCCCAAGATTTACTCCATCAACTGGTTCCGCACCGACGAGAACGGGAAATTCATTTGGCCGGGATTCGGCGATAATATCCGCGTGATGAAGTGGATCATCGACCGAATTGAAGGCAAAGTGGGCGCCAAGGAAACCC
>JBAXGK010000184.1:0-4637 GCA_037139435.1 Candidatus Omnitrophota bacterium
CGGATAGACGCGGTTTCCGCGGATGCCGCCCGAGTTCACGAGCGCGACGTCGGCATGGACCTCCTGCCGTATCGCGTCGGCTACGAGGTTGGCGAGGTTCGTCTCCCTGCTTCGCACGCGCTGGTTGATCGCGTCGAGCGGTTCGCTGCTCGCCCCGACCGGTCGGTCCATTTCCACGGACAGCTTCGATTCCCAATCGTTGACGATGGCCAGCGTCGCCGGGTCGTCCTTCACCGCGCTGGTGACCGGAATCAGCTCGTAGTACCGATCGAGCGCTCCGCCCGGACGCTTGATGATGTCGATGCGTGCGACGTTGCGGGCGTCCATGCCGGCCTTGGTGGTCTTGACGCTGGTGAGGTGAACAGGATCGCTGGTATAGGCAACGATTCGCACATCGCGGTTGAGGGGCGCCACCGGGCCCTGGCGCAGCCGCTGAACCACCCCGTAGCCGTCGAGCAAGGGCATGTTCAGGTCCAGCACGATCAGATCCGGCGTGTAGGTTTCCAGCTTCTTCAACCCCTGGACCCCGTCGGACGCAAGCTCGACGTCATACCCCTTCATCTTGAACACATATTTCAGGTTCTCGCGCAAGTCCTCTTCATCATCAATGATCAATATTTTTTTTGCCGCCATACTCTCTCCCTACCTGATCACGCCGATGGGCCATTCAAGGAAACCTGATCCTCTACCGGCTCTATCTTATGCTTTTCTAAATATTTCGCTTCAAATATCTTTTTGTCACGCCTCTGTTTATTTCTCCACCCTTGAGGCTTTGGACGGTCTCAAAATGCGCGCCAAAAGCATGGAGACCACGGTATCACCGGTGGAATTGACCATGGTCGCGGGCGGGTCCACCAAAGTACCGACCATAGAAATAAGCGGCAGGGCCTCCACGGGAAAACCATAAAGCGTGACGATCAAAAGTTCCCCTAAAAATCCGCCGCCCGGGATTCCACTCATCACCATACCGCTTAGGATCGCAATACCAATGGCGGTGACGATCGTCCCCACCCCGGCAAAGGGCATCCCGAAAAAAGAGAAAAGGAGGGCTATCTTCAAAATAGCGGACATACAGGTACCATCCATGTGGATCGTGGCGCCGATCGGGATCACGATGCGGCTGATGTCCTTGGGAACGCCGATCTTGTCCGCGGCTTCAAGATTCGCCGGAACAGTTGCGAGGCTGCTCCCGGTCCCCCAGGCCGTCAGTGCCGGCGTCAGAATATTTCCCCAGAACCGCTTGAACCCCTCCCGACCGCCCGCGAGAAACACATAGATCGAAAATCCGATAAAGAAATAAAGGATCGCCAGCGGATAATAAACCGCCACCACGCGCAGGTAGGAACCCAACAACTCGGCCCCAAGCGTTCCTACCAAATAGGCAAAATACGCGCCCAAACCAACCGGCGCCAAAAACATGATGAGATGGATCACTTTCATCATGACTTTATTCGCGGAAACCAAAAAGTTCACGAAGGGCTTTCCGTCTTCTTTAGCGAGTGAAGCCGCGAGCCCGACGAGAATGGCAAACACGATTAAAGCCAGCATGTTTTGCTTCGAAAGAAGGTGCACAAAATCCGGCACGGTAAAGGCTTTGAGGATATCGCTGAAATTCTTGGTCTGCGTAACCCCCGCAGACAAACTCAGCATGGGATGATCTGCCATGACCGGCGGGAACAGCGTCACGCCAAGCACCATCAGAAGCGAAGAGAGAATGCCTGTCGCGATAAAAATAAGGACCATCCAGCCCATGATCTTTCCGAGGCGATGAAGATCCGACATTTCCGCGATCGCCGACGAGATGGAAAAGAAGACAAGCGGCACGACGGCCGTAAAAAGGAGGTTCAGAAAAATATCGCCGAGCGGTTTTACGATCGCGATCTTTTCCTTGAAGAGGATCCCCAGCCCCGCGCCCAAAGCGATCGAGGCGAGCAGGATGAGCGAGAAGGAGTAGTTTTTAAAGAATCGGTTTCTGTGCATTTTCACTTTCCATGCTGAGATTGGTAAGGCGAAAAGGTGTACGGCGTACGGAGAAAAAAGCATTAGCGCCGTACGCCTTACCCCGTACGCTTTGCAACACACCGTACGCCGTACGACCGTCGCGATATTGTATTTGATTCCCATCATAAAACCAGTAAACTTCCTATTCATGGAACAAAATAAAAGAAAAGCCCTTCATCTCATCCTGCTCTTCGGCCTCGTAAGTCTTTTTGGCGACATCATTTATGAAGGGGCCCGGAGCGTCAACGGTCCGTATCTTAAAGTCCTCGGAGCGAACGCCCTCGTCGTCGGATTTATTGCAGGACTCGGAGAATTTATGGGCTACGGGATTCGTCTCTTGTCGGGATATTTTTCAGACAAGACCAAGTCCTACTGGTTCTTCACGATCCTGGGCTATGCCTTGCTTATCACGGTTCCACTCCTGGCACTTACAGGCTTCTGGAAGATCGCGGCCATCCTGATCGTGATGGAACGTATCGGCAAAGCGATTCGCAGCCCCGCCAAGGACACAATCCTCTCCCAGGCTACGAAGCAAGTTGGCACAGGATTCGGATTTGGCCTGAATGAAGCGATGGACCAGATCGGCGCGATCATCGGGCCGCTTCTTTTCATGGTCGCTTTCCTGGGAACCACCCAAGCTGAAAAAGGGCTCCGGGATTATCAGGCAGGCTATCACCTTCTTTGGCTTCCCTTCTTTTTTCTGATGGCTTGTGTTCTTTTCGCCTACTGGAAAACCCCAAACCCTGAACTTCTTGAAACGGCGGTCATAAAAAACGAATCCGAAAAACTTCCGAAGATCTTCTGGCTTTATACCGCGTTCAGTTTCTTCGCCACCGCCGGCTTTGTCAGCTTTGTCCTAATGGCCTATCACTTTAAATCCCAGCATGTGCTTTCCGACGCGCAGATCCCGCTTTTTTACGCCATCGCCATGGGAGTTGACGGCGCCGCGGCGCTGGTGATCGGAAAAATTTACGACCGGATGAAAGCAAAACAAAAACACGAGTGGGCCGGCATCGGAACGCTTCTCATGATCCCGGTCCTTTCGGCGGTGATCCCCTTCCTTTGTTTCACGACAGTTCCCTGGATCGTTATCGTAAGCATTATTCTCTGGGGCATCGTCATGGCGGGGCATGAAACCATCATGAAGTCCGCCATCGCGGACATTACGCCTCTTAAAAAGCGTGGTACCGGCTACGGCATCCTGAATGTGGCTTATGGTCTTGCGATGCTCGTGGGCGGGATCGCGATGGGGTTTCTCTACGACCGTTCGCTCCCTACGCTCATGATCGGCGTCGCAATTCTGGAATTACTTTCACTGCCTTTCTTTTTTGCCATGAAAAAAGAAGTGACCAGGACCGCTTCGGCGCAATAACCCCGCCCCTTTCGGTCCGTTCCTGGAGTGCTATAATGAGGCATGATCCAACGCACCTTACGATTGTTCATGGTCTTATTCATCGCTGGACTTGTCTTTCATACGGCAAAGGAGGGTTATGCCATGTCCAATTCTCCATCAAAAAATTCAACGGCCAATGGGACTAGCCCTGGCAACCTTTCATCGAAAGAAAATGAAGGCCAGGGCATGGCTAAAAAGGAAAAACCAAAGACGGTTCCGGGAATCCAATGTTCCCTTCCCCAAAGCGATGCCGAGCTCAGAAAACTCCTCAGTCCCGAACAATACGAGGTCATGCGCAAGAATGGCACCGAAGCACCATTCAAAAACGAATATTGGAATAACCATAAGCCGGGCCTCTACGTCGACCGGATCACGGGCGAGGCGCTTTTCAGCTCAACTCACAAATTCGATTCCGGGACCGGCTGGCCGAGTTTTACGCAGCCAATCGATAAATCCCATATTGTCGAAAAAAGTGATACCAGTCTGGGTATGCCCCGCACTGAGGCCCGCTCGAAAAAAGGCGACTCGCATCTAGGCCATGTTTTTCCGGACGGCCCGCCTGGGGAGCAGGACGAGGCTCGCCCGCCTTCGCAGGGCGGCCCCAAGCCCACCGGCCTTCGATACTGCATCAACTCCGCTTCGCTCCGATTCGTTCCTCTTGAAGCTATGGAAAAGGAAGGCTATGGCCAATATTTACCGCTGTTCAGCCAAAAGGCCAAGGAAGTCGCCATTCTTCCTGCAGGGACAACGCAGGTCGCGACTTTCGCGGCAGGCTGTTTCTGGGGCGTGGAATACGCGTTCCGAAAGGTCCCGGGCGTATTGAAAACCACGGTAGGTTACACGGGAGGCCACACGAAGAATCCAACTTACGAAGAGGTTTGTTCGCATACCACAGGGCATGCAGAAGCGGTACAAGTCGAGTTTGATCCGTCAAAAGTTTCCTATGAAAAACTCCTCGAAACCTTCTGGGCGATCCACGACCCAACCACCGTGAACCGCCAGGGTCCGGATGTGGGGAGCAATTACCGCTCTGCTGTTTTTTATAATTCCCCGGAACAGGAAAAAGAGGCGCTGGCTTTAAAGGAAAATCTGAGAAAGTCCGGGAAGTTCAAGCGTCCGATCGTTACCGAGATCGCGCCCACCAAGGAATTCTACAAAGCCGAGGATTATCACCAGCAGTATTTTGAAAAGACCGGCCAGAAACCCCAGTGCCACCTCCCGAAAGACTGACTTCAGACCAGAG
>JBAXGK010000185.1:0-4625 GCA_037139435.1 Candidatus Omnitrophota bacterium
ATCATCCCAATGCGGATCGGAAGCCGGCGCAAAGGCTCCAGGATCGGATCCGTCACCTGGATCAAAAAACGCATCGGGCCGGAGAAAGGATCCACCGGAAACCACGAAACGAGGATCCTAGCGAAGAGGAGCCAGTAAAGGATCGTGCAGATCCCGTTCACGAGCATGGCCAATCCCTGAAGAACAATTCCAAGAATGAACATATATTTATCCTTCTCGCGCAACGATCAACGCTCAACGCGCAACGAAAAAGTTCTTACGTTGTGCGTTGCGCTTTGCGCGTTGTGCTTATTTTCGTAATTCCCGGCTACGATTCACTGCCGCCTTAAGAGCCAATTCAAAGATAGCCCCGAATTTTTTCCGTTTGAGGGTCTTCAATGCTGCTTCCGTCGTCCCCTTTTTCGAAGTCACACGCTGTCGCAGCTCCCCACAGGATTCTTTGGAACGCTTCGCCAAGAGAGCAGCTCCCAATCCCGTTTGAACGGCTAGCACATGGGCGATCCTGGGCGGAAGCCCCTGCTTTACGCCAAAATCCGTCAAGAGTTCCATCAAGTGGAAAAAATAAGCCGGGCCGCTACCGCTGATCGCGGTCACCAGATCCATCATCTTTTCCGGAAGTGTCACCACCTCTCCGCATCCAGCAAAAAGTGTTGCGGCCAAAGAAAGACCCGTTTTGTTTTTACCCGCGATCACGGTCATGGACTGTCCCACCTTCGCGCCCAAGTTCGGCATCGCACGCACAACCGCAACTTTTTTGCCGAGAGCCTTCGTGATCTTTTCCGTTGTCATCCCCGCAAGGATCGATATCACTATTTGCCCAGACCTAAATGAAGACCGATGCTCCAACGCAAAGCTTTGAAAATCCTGAGGTTTCATGGCCAACAGCACGACCTCTGTTTTTTTCAGCAATTCGTCAACTGACGACACTCGGCCCACATGATGACGGGCGGCAAAAGACCTTGCTTTGTCCAAGGCCACATCATAAACCCATACGCGGGAAGGGGTTGCGAGACGCCTGGAAAGCACGCCTTCCAGGATCGAAGCGCCCATATTCCCCACGCCGACAACGCCAATCTTCTTATTCCCTAGTGTCTTCATTTTTTGACATCCCTCGGAAAGACCAAAGAGCCAATTCTAAGCATATTTGCGCCTTCTTCAATAGCTATTCTGTAATCGGCCGACATTCCCATGGAAAGAACATCCCAGCCATATTGAGGGAATTTCTTCTTTAGCTCTTCCCGGAGAGCCTGTGTTTTTCGAAAACACTCGCGGATCTTCCCCTCATCTTCTGTCAGCGGGCCAATGCTCATGAGCCCCAGGATCTTGATCGAAGACCTTGACGGCATTTGCCTTACAAAATCTTCGACGTCAGCGGGATCAAGACCGAACTTACTTTCTTCCCCGGACATATTCACCTGCACGAGGCACGGCACTTCGGCAACCCCTTTAGCCTTCGCCTGTTTCTCGATCGCATCCGCGAGCTCAAAGCGATCCAACGAATGAATGAGCGCAACCCGGCCAATCACATACTTCACTTTGTTGGTTTGTAAATGCCCGATCAGATGCCAGCGAATATCCGGCGGGAGCAGGTCCTTTTTCTCCTGCCACTCCTGGACGCGGTTCTCTCCGAGGTCCCTCTCTCCGGTCTGATACGCCTCCAGAACTTGCTCCGTCGAGACGGTCTTCGTCACGAGGACAAGCCGGATACCTTCCGGATCTCGGCCCGCCTTCACCGCAGTTTCGCGGATCGACTGCCTCAGATTTTGGATGCTCGCTTGTATCGTCATCATTTTCCTATTGTCCCGTTCAGCCTGTAGCGGATGGCCTGCAGTTATGGGTTATGGATTGGCTATGGGCTGCAACCGTCTCAGGTCTTTAGTCTCAAGTTTCGGATCTTCTACCTGGATCTTCCGCATGAGATCAAAAAGGCCTACCACGTTGACGCGATCCACGAAAAAGACCACATCCTCACCCTCGAGGAATCCGTAATAGGCGTTCTTCTCCGGGACTTCATTCCCAAAATAAAAAGTTTCTTTCTTTCCATCTTCAGACTCGACTCGAATAAAATCATGGATCATGAAAAACCCAAGTTCAGCTTTAGACTTTCTGTTGGCGTCCAGAAACTCTCGCGCGTGAAGACTCTGGAGACCTTCCAGAACAAGGTCCATTTGCCCGGCTGGGATCTTCTTCCCAAATTTCCCTACGGGCTCAAGCCAATACCACTGGCCTCCGGCCTTTTTCCATTGGTAGCTGTGTTCTCCCATTTCCACATAGATCTTTTGAAACTTTTCGGCTGGAGCGCGAAACAACCGCTTTTGGCGAAGCCCATAAACGCTTTGGCGAAACATCGCTTTCATCTCCGGGGGCAAAAGAAAGAATCCGCGCTCCTCCGCCCACCTGGCAAAAACGGCCTTTCCGATGGGCGCCTGAGCGCCGATTAAAAGCGTCACCATCCTTTTTCCGGGAAGACCGAATTTGATCTCGAATTCCGGCTTCGCGAGGCCATATTCTCCCCATTCTTTTTCAGCCCGTAAACGCGGCTGCTGGGAGGCCATTCGAGCGGCGATCGCAAATCCTTCTGCAACCCCGGCCTCTGCCAGACAACGGATGGGTCGCTCGAGCGCCCAGATTCCATCTTTTTTCCGAAGCGTGATCTTCGTCTTTTGAAGATGATCGTTTAATTCCACGCGATCGACCGAATCGTTTTTGGTGATTTTAACCGTCCGGTTCACTTCGTCCGGAATGATCATGAGCGTCTGCTTGGCGAGATGTACTTGAACAAGATAGATCGCGACGACGGTGGCGAAAAGAATAATGAAAACAAGCGTTCGAACGAGTTTCATGACGTCCAAGTCTCTATTTTATTTTTTTGGATGGTGCCTTGGGCTGCCATGATTACCTTTATTTCAAAATTAATGAGAATCATGACGCCCAATTCTCTCTTTTCATTTTATCCACGGTGAATTGGACTGTCCCAACACCTATCAATTTCAACAAAGTTGAAATTGGGGCTGTCCAAGCTACCCTTTTGGCAGAAAAATAAAAAGCTTGGACTGCCATGATTACCTTTATTTCAAAATTAATGAGAATCATGACGTCCTAAAGCGAATCACAAGGTAGGTCCCACCGATAACGAAAAACGCCAACGGATAGACGCCAATCAGAAGAATCATCAGCTGAGTCCGATGCGGAACATCAAGCAAGAGAGGCTTAAAACGAAGCTCCGGACGCTTCACATCCATAAATCGATCATCGCGGGCAAGCCAGCGGACCATATTCAGCCCTAGCTCCTTGTTTCCGGAAAGGGCCAAGTACCCATTCGTCAAAAAATCCCCGTCCCCCACGAGGATCATCCGCCCAACGTCCTTCCCCGCTCCCCCTTCCCCGTTCCCCGGCTGTTTCTTCTCCACCGCCACCGCAACCGGTAAAGGACCTGCGATATCTGTCTTCATGTCAAAGGTTGCATTCCCATTCTCCAGAGCCGGGAGATCCGTTTCTCCCCAACTCCCCTCGCCCGTCATCGCGAGAGGTGTCACGTCAAGCCCCGGGACCACATCTGTAGAAGGCTGAACCGTACGCACCAGTGGGAAAAAAGTCGCTTGCTTCATGGCTTTCGTGACTGGATGGGTCGTCAGATACCGGCTGACCAGCGGCATCAAAAAATCCCCGCCCACCATACGGCTGACTTTGTCCACGATCACATTCTGTCCGAGCACCACTCCATGCTTTTTAGCAAATTCTATAAACGCATTCCCCGCGCCCGGATCCATCGGATCGATCAAAAGAAGAATGCCTTTCCCTTTTCGGAAGGCCTTGTCCAAGTCCGCAAACTCTTCAGCCGTCAAATCCCAACGAGGGCCGCCGACAACAACCACCTGACAAGCGTCCGGTACTCGGTCGCGTGTGAGCACGATCCCGTGAACCTTGGAATTATAACCTTGGAGAGTGTCCCTGAAGCGCTGATACCCTCCGGTCGAATCATCATCGAGCTCCACCTCACCATGCCCCGTCACAAAACACACATCGAGATCTTTGGGGTGGAGAAGCCTCAGGAACGCGTTCGTAAAACCTTCCTCGGTCGGCTCGATCAGACGCTCTTCGCGATCTCCGGAGCGAAAGATCACCGTTTTAGCGACCGAGACATTGAACTTGCGCGCAAGTTGTGGCCGACGGATGGGATCATAAAAATCGTAATGAAAATCCGGATGATACTGGCTGCATTCTTTAAGGAAAATCTCCAACGCCTGCCGCGTGGGATCTTCCTGCGAAAAGAAAAGAAGCAGGTCGATCTTGCGATCTTTCAAGTCGCGTAAAACTCCGGTGGTCGCACGAGGAAGCGAATAGATCTTTTCCCGGGTCATATCCCACCGCTCATGGAAGGGCTGGACCACCACATAGACCAAGGCAAGCGTCGCCAAAAGGATCACCGCCTCGAACAAAAGTTGAAACTTCAGGAAGAATTGACGCATCAGCTTTTCCAGTTTCTTGTTTCGATCGAGCGGAGCGTCAGGAAAAGAAAATAAAAGAAAAAGAATCCGAAATAAACCAGGTCCTGGACATCCAAGATCCCAAGCGTGAAATTCTTGTAATGGGCCAGGGGTGAAAGGTCTGAAAAGATGCGTGCC
>JBAXGK010000186.1:0-4621 GCA_037139435.1 Candidatus Omnitrophota bacterium
GGGAGCGTGATCTTTCGCTCTTCCCATAACGCCCCGGGACTCGATCGTCTTCGGTTGAAGCAGCATTTGGACGCCCAGTCAGGCGAACACGGTAGCAGTGATAATAAACGTGGAAGCAAAGGGGAAGATCTCATCGTGTTGGTTCCGCTCGGGACATCCATCTTCCGTCGAGAGAACCATCTCCCCATCCGGGATCTTTATCTGGAGGGGGACGAAGTGATCGTGGCGCGCGGGGGCCGGGGTGGTTCAGGAAATATCGGTGACAAAACGGCGACTTCCGGAGAAGAAGGTGATGCGCTTGAGATCGATGTGGAATTCCGCATCATGGCGGATGTTTTCCTCGTGGGGCTCCCGAGCTCCGGTAAATCCTCGCTGCTTCACCATTTGACGCGTGCCCCCGTGGAAGGAAAGGATTATCCTTTTGCGACCCGAAGTCCGATACTGGGCGTTCATGGGTATGACGACTATAAACAGATCAATTTCTGCGAGCTCCCGTCCATTTTTGAAGGCTCGACAGACGGGCGGGGACTTGGGACCGATTTTTTAAGACACTTGGCTCGTGCGAAACTCATCGTGTTCATGATCGACGCGACCTTGAAGTTCTCCCACACCGCCATCGAAGGGTTGACCACCCTCCAGAGAATCGCTTATGAACAGGATGCCGCTTTTAAGCAGATCCCGAGTGTGGTGGTGGTCAATAAGATCGATCTGGGACACGACATAGAGAAAATCCAGGAAGAACTTAAAGCTTCGGGACAGATCCATTTTTTAATTTCGGTGAAAACCGGAGAAGGGGTAGACTCTCTTATGAAATTCATCCATGAGAGGATCGAAAACGAGGGCCATGTCTGATCGTATCCGCCACGCCCAAAAGATCGTTATCAAGATCGGGACAAGCATACTCAAAACCCGTGGGGAAAGTTTTTCCCATAAAGAGCATGCTCGTGTCTGCCAAGAGATCTATTCGCTTATCAAAAAAGGCCGCCGGCCAGTCCTGGTGAGCTCTGGCGCGATCGCGCTTGGGATGAAAAGTTGCGGCTTTAAAAAGCGCCCGAAAGAAATGGCGGAGCTTCAGGCCTGTGCGGCTATCGGGCAGGGGAAGCTCATGCACGCCTATGAGAGTTTTTTTGCGAAGAAAAAAGTGCATACAGCCCAACTGCTCCTGACGCGTGACGGGCTTGAAGATCGCAAGCGCTTCCTTTGTGCTCGTGACACCTTGGAGACACTTCTGAAGCGGAATGTTCTTCCGATCGTTAACGAAAACGATACCATCGCGGTCGAAGAGATCGCTTTTGGGGACAATGATATTCTTTCGGTCCATGTGGCGCACTTGGTGGGCGCGGATCTTTTGATCAACCTTTCGGATGCAGAAGGTTTCCTCTTGAAGGATGGAACGCGTGTGCGGGAAGTGACCTCCGAGGATGAAATTGACAATAAGCTCGTCTTGCATTTGGCGGATAAAAAGCGGGAAGAAACCGTGGGCGGGATGCGCGCAAAGCTTAAAGCCGCGCGAGTGGCCATGCGACTCGGCATCCCTTTTATGATCGTGAATGGTCACAAGCCGCATATTTTGCAGGAGATTATGAGTGGCAAAGATGTCGGAACTTTATTTATCACTTCGGGAGCCAAAAAGGACATGAGGCACAAGTGGATCGCTTTTTCAGCGACCCGGAGCGGTAGTCTCGTGGTCGATGGCGGGGCTTATCAGGCCCTTCTCGCGAAAAAGAGCCTTTTGCCAAGCGGTATCGTCAAGATCCATGGAAATTTTGATGCGGGACAGGTGGTGGAACTTGAAGCCAAAGACGGAAAAGTCTTCGGGCGCGGTGTCGTTCATTACGGCAGTCGTGACCTGAGCCGTATTTTGGGTAAGCGCACCGATGAGATTCAGACGATCCTTGGGGAAAAGTCTCATGATGAAGTGATCCATCGGAACGACCTCGTGATTTGGAGCGAACGATGAGCTGGAAACACCCCTTAGAGAAAATACTCGTAAATTCCCGCCTGGCTGCGGTCCAATCCGCTCAGTGGTCACCTGATTTCAAGAGGAAGCTTCTTTGTGATATTGCTTCCCGTATCGAAAAGAAAACAAAATGGCTTATGGTGGAGAATTGTAAGGACCTTGCGAGAGTCAAGTCGAGCGGGCTTTCTTCCGCCATGATCGACCGTTTGACGCTTAATGAACAGCGTATCAGAATCATTGCCGAAGGTGTCCGGGCCGTGGCGCGTCTCAAGGATCCGATCGGCCAAGTGCAGGCGAAATGGTCGAGGCCGAACGGTCTCAGGCTTCAAAAAGTGACGGTTCCCTTGGGCGTGATCCTGATGATCTACGAATCCCGTCCGAATGTGACGGTCGAATGTGCGGCACTTTGCCTCAAGAGTTCGAATGTGGCGATCCTCCGCGGTGGACGTGAGGCTATGGCGTCCAATTGCGCGCTCGTGTCGATCTTTAAAGATTCCCTCAAACGATTCGGCCTTTCGGGCTTTCATGTGAACCTTGTGACGACGACAGACTATTCGGCTTTGGATTTTCTTTTGAGCCAGGAAGGACGGATCGATCTGGTGATCCCTCGCGGCGGGGAGAAGCTGATAAGACGAGTCGTGGGGAAATCACGTATTCCTGTGGTCAAGCACTATCAAGGAATCTGTCATGTCTATGTTGATAAGAACGCCGATCTTAAAAAAGCTGTCGCGATCACGCTGAACGCGAAGCTCCAGCGTCCGGGGGTTTGTAACGCCATGGAGACGCTTTTGGTGCATCAAAACATTGCCAAGAAATTCCTGCCGATCGTGGGTGATCTGTTAAAACAAGAAGGGTGCGAGATCCGTGGAGATGGCGCGACATGTCGTGCTATTCCCTGGGCAAAGCGCTCGAAGGCGGCCGACTATGGGCATGAATTTCTAGAGAAGATCCTTGCGGTGCGTGTCGTTAAAGATTTGGAAGAAGCGATCCGGCATATTGAAACTCAGGGTTCTCATCATACAGACGCAATTGTGACCGAGGATAAGAGTGCGGCCAAAACCTTTATAGCAAAAGTTGATTCTTCGTCTGTTATGGTCAATGCTTCTACACGTTTTTCCGATGGATTCGAATACGGATTTGGTGCCGAGATCGGCATCTCGACTGACAAGATCCATGCGCGTGGTCCGATGGGGCTTGAAGGGCTCACGTCGTACAAATATATCGTGGAAGGGAATGGCCATATACGCACCTAAAAGCGGTTTTTCCGCATGAACCCCGTTAGATCTCTAAATAAGCTCTGGGTGAGTCATTTTCAAGAAGATAGAAATTTTTTTTTAAAGCTCAAATAGGATTGGAGATCTAACGGGGTGAAGATCGGTATTTTGGGAGGGACCTTCGATCCTATCCACCGCGGGCATATGCAGCTTGCTCAATATGCCCGGGCTCAATTTTCCCTCGATAAAGTCATTTTCGTTCCCGCCTACCAGCCTCCCCATAAACAAAAAAATCTTTCCATCACGTCTGCCGTAGACCGTTACGCCATGGTCCGGCTGGCGATCGAAGATGAACCTTTCTTTGAGATCTCCGATTGCGAGTTGAAGAGAAAAGGCGCTTCTTATACATTTGATACTCTTTCGGAATTCCTGGAAAAATATCCCAAGGATGAATTTTATTTGATCCTTGGGAAAGACGCGTTTGAGGGGATCGATGCCTGGCAGCGTTCCGCAGAGCTCAAACAAAAGATCCGTTTCTTGGTGGCGAAGCGAGGTTCCGGTGAAATTTTAGCGCCCCAAGGTGCCCGCGCCGATTGGATCCAGATGCCTTTATGCCCAGTCTCTGCCTCCGGGATCCGTGAGGCTATCAAGCAGGGAAGGAATGTGGACGATGCCATACTTCCGAAAGTTCTTCTCTACATCCAGGCACATGCGCTTTATCGGAAAGACTAACTTATGAACACCCCGGTGCATTTAATTATTTTGGGAGTGCTCTTCCTGCTTTCTTTTTTCTTTTCCGCGTCCGAAACGGCTCTTTTTTCTCTTTCCAAGCTTGATAAGCGCAAACTCAAGGAACAATACCCTCATCTTTCGAAATGGATCTTTGAGCATTTACAAACGCCTCGCAAAACGCTGGGTACGGTTCTGGTAGGGAATTTGGTGGTGAATTCGCTGGCGACGGCAACGGTTACGCTTGTCGTCCTCAAGCTTTTCGGGAATGCGCAATTGGGCATGATCATGGCAGCATTCACTGTTTTCTTGATCGTTTTTTGTGAGATGCTCCCCAAGATCCTCGCGGTTCGGTCACGGATCAAAATGGCCTTGCTGGTGTCCTTGCCGCTGAAGTTTTTCCTGAACCTTTTGGTCCCGTAAACAAATATGCCTGAGGTCGTTCAGAGTTTCCAATAATTTTTGAATAAATAGGGGGGTAGACAAACGCCTCGGAATGTGCGATCATCAGCGAACGAGATTTCTTCAGCCTATCGTGGTTACGCCCAGATGGCGTGCCGTTCATGCCTGAGTAGGTAAGGGGATATTCGTGTGTCGGAACGACAAAGGAGCCAAACTATGAGGGCGTTGCGGTTACACCTGTTTTCGATCGGACTGCTGACCGGAATCGTGTTGCTGGCGGGGTGCGGCAAGCCGCGCGAGGGAATCACGCTGGCGG
>JBAXGK010000187.1:0-4613 GCA_037139435.1 Candidatus Omnitrophota bacterium
CAGTTGCTGGTGGAACTCAAATGCAACCGGCGTTGAGCCAGGATGATTTCGGAGCAGTCACGGGCGGAGGGCAATATGATAACCGGTCTTTTAAAAAGACCGGGGAGATCTCCAAGGAGGTGCGGGATTAAAGTTTCTCGTCCTTCATTTGACTTTGAAAGTGAGCGATCTTAAAATTTTTCCATTCGCGATGAAATCAAGCCGGTAGGCCCCCACGGGGAAGACCTTGCCATCCGGCATGGTGAGGGAGATGCCTCCAGAGCCCGCTCTTCGGGGGATCTGAACATCGTATAGAAGAATACGAATGTCATCGATGGTGTAATTCCAGCTCGCTTTAAGGCCCATCTTCGGAGTGGCGTCGGCCCATGAAAACCAGCAGTAGACCAGCTTTGTGGTGCGGGGGAAAACATCGGTCACCTGGAGCGGCATTAACTGCTCGTCGAGGCCTGTCGTCATTTTCGCATCGGTGATATGAATGCCAACCGCCTCCACTTTCTGCTCTTTTTTGGTGTAAACAAAGAATGTCCCAATGGCCAGGGCGATCAATATAAGCCAAAGAACTAACAGTCTGTTTGATATTTCAATCTTCATATTTATCGCCCGATAAGGTTTTAAAAGATATCAGCTACTGTCATGAGTATCGACCGACGGCAAGCGTGTCTTAAATCGCTGTCAAAGGAACAAAAATGGTGAGAAAAATGGCTTCAATCCGAGGAGATCGTTCTTAAATTAGGAGAGGTTGAGATCCAGCAAGGTAAAGTGCTGGAATTGTTGTCGCATTACAGAAAAGGTGGTCAAACGGGCAGCCACTCTCTCTCAGGCTGGTACCACTAAGGTGGGCAGGTCAATGTCTAAAACTTGAAGAGCTTGATCTTGGCGGCGTCGCCGGAGCCCTTTTCAGCTTGTTCGATCTCATAGTTTTCATTTTTGGCGTAACCGAGGGAAGTTACCTTTTTGATGCCCTTGATGGTATTGTCGATGACCTTCTCTCCGGCCTGCTGCGTTCCATCCAAAGTTCCGATCACCGGCTTCTCATGCATAGTGGCTTCACTCGTGTCACTTAAAGTATCCCGGACGTTATCATACGTGACCTCTTTGATGCCCTTCGCAAAATTCGTCGCCGGGTGGCTCTTTTCCTGGGATTGGACCTCTTTATCCATCTGCTTTTGGGCTTTTTCTTCCGCGCGCGCATCTTGATCGTACTGGTCTGGTTTTCGTGCCATGCCAAAATTGGCCAAAGCAACGACAAGAACAAGGGTAATGAGAATTCTCTTTTTCATTGAGGGACCCCTTATTTGGATGATTTCAGGAAAAACGTAGAGTTAGTATACACAATCCACTTTTAAAGTAAACCCACATCCGTACGGCGGATCCCACAGGGACTGCTTCGCGAGGCGTACGGCGTAATGCTTTATTTCCACCGTACACTGTACTCCGTACGCGGACGACGGGCTGTTTGATTTTTAATCACGGGCACGATATACTACCCAGACTTTAGCTGGAGAAATGAACGGGGAAGTGCGGGTTGTCCTGATCACATTATGATGTTCTGAAATGGAGAATCAGGGCTGCCGTGCCTTTGTTAAAGTTTTGTCACCACTGAACTTAGGACGTTTGCATAGGAGCCACATGAAAAAGATCAAGATCGGACTTCTTGGGCTGGGGCAGATTGGTACAGGACTCTATGAGATCCTTACGGCGAAGAAGGCTTTGTTCGCCCGCCAGCTGGGGGTGTCTTTCGAGATCGCGAAGATCGCGGAGAAATATCCCGAGAGGAATAAGAAGGTTCATCCTCCGAAAAGCATCATGACTAAAGATGCTTTTGCGGTGGTGAGAGATCCGTCCATCGATGTCGTGGTCGAACTGATCGGCGGTACGACGATGGCTCGCCAACTGATCAAAGAAGCGCTCAAGAACGGCAAACATGTGGTGACCGCGAACAAGGCGCTTTTAGCCGAGCATGGAGATGAACTTTTCGAGCTTGCGCACCGGATGAAACGCTGGCTTTGTTTTGAGGCGAGCGTGGGGGGCGGCATTCCGTGCATCAAGGCGCTTCGGGAAGGTCTTGCGGCGAATCGCATCGATTCGATGCATGCGATCATCAACGGCACCACGAATTATATTCTGACGCAGATGACCGCGAAGGGCATGAGTTTCGCGGAAGCATTGGCCGGCGCTCAAAAGCTGGGTTTTGCCGAGGCGAACCCATTTCTTGACGTGAGCGGACACGATGCCGCGCACAAGCTGGCGATCCTGGCGCGTTTCGCGTTCGGCGGGAAAGTAAAGTTTAAGGACATTTACTGCGAAGGGATCACCGAGATCTCAAGCGATGACATCGCCTTTGCCAAGGAATTCGGATACACGATCAAATTGCTCGCGATCGCCAAACGATCGGGGGCGGGGATGGAGGCGCGCGTCCAGCCGACGCTTTTGCCTAATTCGCATATCCTCGCGAACGTGAACGGCTCATTCAACGCGATCCTGATGCGGGGTGATGAAGTGGGTGACGTTCTCTTTTATGGCCGAGGAGCGGGTTCGCATCCGACGGCGAGTGCTGTGATCGCGGATCTGGTGGATATCGCCAAATCTGGAGCCGTGGGGCCTTTAGAGGACAGGTTCATGGTACGAGCGCTCGGGAAAACCATTCCGGTGAAAAGCATTTTTTCGATCCTGTCGCGTTATTATTTGCGGTTCTATGTGATCGATCGGCCGAGCGTGCTCGCGAACATCTCAAAAATTCTCGGGAAACATGAGATCAGCATCTCGGATGTCATGCAGCGCGAGCGCAGTGCCGGGCGCGTGGTGCCGCTCATTTTGTTAACGCATAATACGCATGAAAAAAATCTCAGGGCCGCGATCCGCGAGATCGACGGTATGTCCTGCATCAAGGGAAAAGTTCAAGTCATTCGCATCGAAGAGGCCTCATAAGGTATGGGAAAATACGCAGTCAAGAAGATCGGGATCATCGAGCGTTACCAGGAATATCTTCCGGTTACGGACAAGACCCCGATCATTTCACTCAATGAAGGTAACACGCCGCTCATTCTCGCAGAGGCCCTGCCCGTAGAATTGGGGCTGAAGAATGTCCGGATCTATTACAAATTTGAAGGGCTGAACCCGACGGGCTCTTTCAAGGATCGCGGGATGACTATGGCGATCTCGAAGGCGGTCGAAGCGGGTTCGAAAGCGGTGATGTGCGCCTCGACGGGGAATACGTCTGCTTCCGCGGCCGCTTACGCGGCCCGTTGCGGGCTGAAGTGTTTTGTGTTGATCCCGGAAGGCAAGATCGCGAAGGGGAAGCTTTTGCAGGCGTACCGCTATGGTGCGAAGGTGATCATGATCGAAGGGAATTTTGACAAGGCTCTCGAATTGGTGCAAGAGATCACCAAGGAGGGCAGTATTACGCTTGTCAATTCCATCAACCCATATCGTATCGAGGGTCAGAAGACCGCGGCGTTCGAGATCGTTGACGATCTAGGGGATGCCCCGGAATATCATGCGCTTCCGGTTGGGAATGCGGGCAATATCACCGCCTACTGGAAAGGTTACAAGGAATATAAAAAAGCAGGGAAGTCCGAGGTGCTGCCGAAAATGCTCGGGTTCCAGGCCGCGGGTTCAGCCCCGATCGTGCTCGGGCATCCGGTGGAAAAACCGGAGACGATCGCGACCGCGATCCGCATCGGGAATCCCGCAAGCTGGCAGGGCGCGGTGGCGGCTCGCGATGAATCAGGCGGATTGATCGACATGGTGACGGATGAAGAGATCACAAAGGCTTATCGTTTTATCGCGGAGCGCGAAGGCGTCTTCGCGGAGCCGGCCAGTGTTGCTCCTGTGGCGGGGGTCATCAACCTCGCGAAAAAAGGATTTTTCAAAGAAGGTTCCCGCATCGTGATCACGCTGACGGGAGCGGGGTTAAAGGACCCCGATTTCGCGCTTAGCTTTGAAGATCCGGTCTATAAAGTTCAATCCACTCTCGATGCCGTTAAGGAGGTTATTCGATGAAGTCCATAGTTGTGGTGCTTGCAGGCGCTGCGGATCATCCGACCGAAGAGCTCGGAGGAAAAACTCCTTTGGAAGCGGCGAAGGTGCCGAACCTTAACTTTTTTGCAAAAAACGGCAAGGTGGGAACGGCGAAGCTTGTTTCCGATCGTCTGCCGCCTACTGCGGATGTCAGCCTGTTCAATATTTTGGGCTATGATGCGGCGAAACTCTATACGGGACGCGGGCCGCTTGAGGCTGCCGACAAAGAATTGACGCTCGATGACAAGGAAGTCGCGTTCTGCATGAATTTCATCACCGAGGCCGCGGGCATGCTGGCCGATCCGACCGCCGGGGCCCTCAGCACCAAAGAGGCGAAGGCGCTGGTTAATTTTCTGAATAAAAAGGTCGCAAGCGATTTCGTGCGTTTCTTCTCGGGTTCCGGGCACCGGCACATCGCGATCATCAAGGACGCGAATGGAGTCGAGGCCTTGTCGGCCAAGACCCAGCCGCCGGAAAGTGTGATCGGCGAAAAGATCGAGGATGTGTTGCCCAAAGGTCCGGGCGAGGAATTGATGCGGAAATTGATGTATGACGCCCGGCTTCTTTTGCAGGACCACGAGATCAATCAGGTG
>JBAXGK010000188.1:0-4597 GCA_037139435.1 Candidatus Omnitrophota bacterium
TCGGCCGCGTGGAGATCAAGGAAGGGAGCTTATTCCGCATCCAGAAGGCGGAGACCGATGGATTGACGGGGGACAGGACGACGATCCTGGATCTCGCGATCGGAAAGATCCTTGTAAAGGTGGAAGCCTTGAAAGGAAATTCCAAGTTTGAGGTCAAAACCCCGACCGCGCTCACCGGGGTAAGAGGGACTCTGTTTGAGGTAGCTGTTAAAGAAAAAGCGTAAAAGCCGTACTTGGTACGCAGCCCATTGTTTGTAGCCATCCAGTGACGCCGCAGCTGAGTGCCCCATGACAGGTTTTCCCTGTGCCATTGTAATTCCAGTCATTGAAACAATGTTCATCTTAGACCAAAGATTGTCCTAATAGCACCATGAAAAGCAGCCGATAAAATAAAGCATGTCGTGGTCTTTAAAGACGGTATAGAGGTAAGACAATGGAGGCTTTTCCCTCTTGAATACTAAAAAGGCAATCTTTCCTAAAAAAAGACAAGGTCCCAAGTGGGCGGTGTTGCTCCTCGTCATTTTTGTCGCGGGGATGTCTTTTACTTGGTGGACTGTCGAGCAAGCTGACCGGGAGATGCGGATCAATCTACTCCGGCAGACGCAGCGGTTGTCGCAGGCGCTGGAGCTTGAGCGGGTTCGCATGCTTTCTGGGACGAAGGCGGATACCGGTTTACCCGGCTATTTGCAGATCAAGGAACAATTTGCCGCTATCCGCTTGGTCAACCCAACATGCCGTTTTGTTTATCTTCTGGGCCGAAAGTCCGACGGCAAGATATGCTTCTTTCTGGACAGTGAGCCCGTAGGCTCCAAGGATGGATTCCAAGCGGGGCAGAACTATGAGGGGGCGACGTCAGAACTTCTCCGCGTGTTTGATAAGCATGAACCGGTGGTTAGAGGTCCTGTCTCCGATCCTCGGGGGACGTGGGTCTCGGGATTTGTTCCCATAACAGATCCCAAGACGGATGAGCTGATCGCGGTGCTGGGTATGGATATGGACGCACTTGCCTGGAAACGAAATAGATTTTTGACAGGAGTCCCTCTTTTTCTGCTTACGCTGGTATTGATGGGGAACGTGATCGTTTTTGGATGGATGCGTTCCCGGAAGGAACGGAAAAGGTCCATCGATGTTGCCGCGATCATTGCGGTCGGGCTCACACTCACGTTGGGAGCCGCCTGGTTGGCGCATACAAAAGAATCCCGGGATTATCGTGATACATTTTCTCAATTCGCGCAGTCCCAGGCGGCCCGGATCACGGAAGTCTTTCATAAGCTGTCCCAAACCGAATTGGAGGCATTGGCACGATTCTTTGAAAACAAACCCCGTGTTTCCAATAACGAATATCAGGAATTCGCCTATTTCCTGACACGAAATCCGGATGTCCAGGCGTGGGAGTGGATCCCTGCCGTGCCTGAAGAGGACCTTGAGAATTTAAAACAGGAAGTTCTCCGGGAAGGATTGTCCGGGTTTGAAATATGGCAAATAAATGAAGAGGGAAAGCGGATTCCGGCTTCAGGACGGCGGATTTACTATCCGGTCCTCTATATTACACCGTTACCCGGCAATGAACGGGCGCTTGGTTATGATCTTGGTTCGGAGGCAGTCCGCTTTGAGGCCATTCAAGAGGCGGAGCGTACGAGACTAGTGACCGGTACGAATGCTGTCATGCTAGTTCAAGGAGAAGGGCGTCAGAAAGGGATGTTGGTCTACCGCCCCGTATTCGAAAGGGATGGAACCAAACATCTGCAGGGTTTTTCCCTGGCTGTATTGCGTTTCAAGACACTCTTAGAAACCGCCACAGCGAGTAAAGCGGAACCGAGTTTTGCAAATATCGATCTCTTCCAGTTGCACGCGGGGGAACCCGATGAGGAACTTGCCACGACCCGTAATAGCACAGGAAGACGGACGATGTCGTTTTCTTTTTCGGTCTCTTATCCGATACTTGCTTTCGGCAAGGCCTTTTTATTGACGGCAAGCTCGTCCTCTGTCTTTGACTCATTGCATCCGGTGCGAGCGGGATGGATCGTCGCGCTGGCGGGCTTTGCACTGACGTTACTTTTGGCCTTTGGGTTCGCAATGCTGACTAGCCACCGTGAGGAATTAGCCACATTGGTTATTAAGCGGACCGACGCATTGCAGCAAGTCACTGACCGGTTGACGCTGGCCGCGCAGGCGGGCGGCGTCGGTATTTGGGACTATGATGTCGTCAATAACAAGCTGGTCTGGGACGATCAGATGTATCATCTTTACGGGATCACAAAGTCCCAGTTTGGTGGTGCTTATGAGGCGTGGCAGGCGGGGGTTCATCCAGATGACCGGCAGCGAGGCCATGACGAGATCCAGCAATCACTACGGGGCGAAAAGGATTTCAACACGCAATTTCGTGTTCTCTGGCCGTCCGGCGAAATCCGCGATATACGCGCCCTCGCGATTGTTCAACGCAATGCTTCGGGCGATCCCTTGCGCATGATCGGCACCAACTGGGATATTACGGAACAGAAACGTGCGGAAGAAGAGATTACACGGCAGGCGAATATGATACGGTCGCTGCTCGATTCCATCCCCGATATTATCTTCTTTAAGGATCTCCAGGGTGTTTACCTCGGTTGCAATCCGTCCTTTGTCGAGTTTGCCGGACGTCCCCGGGAGGAAATTATCGGAAAGACCGATGATGAATTGTTCGGCAAGAAAATCGCGGATTTTTTTAGAGAGCATGATAAACGCATGTTGGCAGCAGGTGAACCTCTGCATAATGAAGAATGGATCACCTATCCGGACGGCCGGAGAATATTGATCGATACGCTCAAGACGCCTTATCGGGGATCGGATGGCAGTTTGATCGGGGTCCTTGGGATCAGCCGTGATATCACCGCACGCAAGTGTGCGGAAGATGCCTTGCGGGAAAGCGAAGCTAATTTTAGAACTTTTTTTGAATCCATGACTGATTTGATCATTGTGGGCACGCCGGACGGAAAGATTATTTTTACTAATATTGCCGTCGCACGGACGCTGGGTTACAGTGCCGAGGAGCTTGCCGGCATGCACGTGGTGGATGTGCATTCGCTGGAAATGCGTGGGGAAGCCGGGGTCATCTTCGAAGCCATGCTCAAAGGTGAAAGGAAAAGCTGCAATCTTCCTTTGTCTCGTAAGGACGGAAGTCTAGTCCCTGTCGAGACGCGTGTCTGGCTCGGCCGATGGAACGGCGAGGACTGTATCTTCGGCGTTTCCAAGAATCTGACCGCTGAGATGGAGGCGCAGCAGCGTTTCGAACGTTTGTTCCATAATAATCCCGCATTGATGGCTCTTTCGCTATTTCCGGAGCAAAGTTTCTCCGATGTCAACGATGCTTTTCTTGCGGCGCTCGGTTATTCCAGAAACGACGTTATAGGAAAAACCTTAGTCGACATAGGCTTGTTTGTATTGCCGGAGCAACAGAACGAGGTTAAAAAAAAGCTGGAGGCGGAAGGGCGTATCCATGGGACCGAAATACAGGTCAGATGCAAAAATGGGAAGATCCTCGACGGACTGTTTTCCGGGGAGGTGATCACCAGCCAGGGGCGAAAATACTTTTTGATGGTAATCATCGATATCACCGAACGAAAAACAGCGGAAAATCTCTTAAAATTCCGCGAAGCATCTCTTTTGTCCATTATCGAAAACCAGCCAGGTCTTGTTTGGCTGAAGGATATCGAAGGCCGGTTTCTCGTTGCTAACAAAGCTTTCGCGAAGTCGTGCGGTCATCAACGCCCGGAGTGGCTGGTGGGCAAAACGGATTTTGAAGTCTGGCCGAAAGAATTAGCGGAGAAATACCGTGCGGACGATGAGGAGGTCGTCGCTTCAGCAAAATCCTTTACGACGGAAGAGCAGATTTGTGACGCCGGCGAATACAAGTGGTTTGAGACCTTTAAGACGCCGATCTTTGATGCGGACGGTCATGTGATCGGTACGACGGGGTACTCCCACGATATTACGGAGCGGAGACAGATGACCGATGCTTTACAAAAAGCCTATGAAGGATCAGAAAACAAGGTTCGTGAAAGGACTCAGGAGCTCAGGGATGCGCAGGAGCAGATGATCCGTGCCGAAAAATTGGCGGCAATCGGAAAGCTGGCATCGAGCGTGGCTCATGAGCTCAGGAACCCGTTGGGGGTCATCAAAAATGTGGTCTATTACCTGAGGATGCTGGCGCCGGCCGCGACCCATCCTGAGCTCAGCGAAAACCTCGACACCATTTCTCAGGAGATCGAGGGCTCCAATAAGATCATTAGCGACCTTCTGGAATTCTCGCGCGTCAAAAAACCGGCGCTGCGACCCGAAAATATCAACAGGATCATTAAGGACACGCTCCCCAGGCTTGCGATCGGCTCCGGGAGCGAGGTCCTTACGGAATTCTATGAGACTTTGCATTGGTTTTGCACCTGAATTCTGGTATCGAATTGCCGACGAAGAAGGCTTTTTAATACAGGATGAATATCCTATTTGGTATGGATCCGATTTCAAACCTGCTTGTTTTAAAGCAGATATTTTGGCTGTACAATTTCGGGAATGGATGGAGGAGCGTTGGAATCATCCTTGTGTGGTAATATGGGATGCTTGT
>JBAXGK010000189.1:0-4544 GCA_037139435.1 Candidatus Omnitrophota bacterium
TGACCTTCCCCAGTTTAGTGGACGGTTTGTTAAGATAGAACCGCCTATTTCTTGACCAACTTCTCGGCTTCGAGCCAGATCTCCTGATCTTGGCCCTGGACGCGACCTTTTTTCTCCCAAAGTTCTTTGGCCTTTTCCTTGATCTTCTCGGTCAGTTCCGCTTCGGACAGCTTGCCTTTTTTAAGACCTGAAACCTTTGCCATGTTTTGCCTCTCCTATGTTAGATGTTGACGAAGTGTTCGATATTCTTTGTTTTGATCCAATACTCATTTTTTTCAAGAAATAGCTATAGGCTCTTTCCAACCTTGAGGACAGGCGCGGGCCTTTCTGTGTTGCGGCTTATGATCGGGGTAATCACCCTCTCCTCGATGCCGTCTGAGGATTCGGCATGGCAATCGAAGATGAATTTTCCATCCGGTAGCCCGTAGCGGAGCGTGAAAGTACCGTCTGGCCGGAGCTGAACGGGTCTTCCCTGCATGGTGACCTTAGCATCGGATTCTGTACCGCCATAAATGATGAGCTCACACTCAAGCCAGAAATTGAAACCGCGCTGCTTGATCTTGACCGGGCTTGACATGCTGGAAACTGCGCCGACCCCGGAGCCTGAGGTGATCGCGTTCTTGAATCGCTCTTCCATGAGATTGCGGAGCTCTTCGGAACTTTTGCCAACCTGGAAACCGCCCGAAAGAGCATACATCTTGTCAAAATCAATCGACATCCACTGATCGTCAATAATCTCGGACATCCCGGCCCTCGGCGTGGTCACATGATTGGAGCGGACGAGACAAAGGAAACGGCCATCGCAATGCAGGAGCCCGATCTCGGCGAAATAGCTATGGTTCGGCTGGGTGTTAATGTACCAACACTTGCTCATGTTCTGTAGCACGATGTCAGAAACAGAGGGGAACTTCCCTTCTTCCGTAGTGTCATAGACACGGAGAACGGAAATGACGTTCTCCCAGCTTCCGCCGAGTTTCGCAAGCTGGTGCCGCTGGTGATCCTCCTGGATCTCCCAATAGGTATAAATCCAGTAAGGATCACGCACTAACAGGTAAACCTGGTTGTCACCGTAGTTGTCCGGAAGCTCTCGCGGCATTTCCTTAAAAACCCGCGCTTCGGTCTTGGGAGGCAAGGCTACGATTTCAGGAACGGGAAGAACAACTTCTTTTTTGGAAACGGCCGGAACAGATTTGGAGGGAGGAACAATTTTTTCCTGAACGCGAGCCGCTGCGCTCATCGCGAGCAAACGCCTTTTGTTTGCATCTGCTTTTTCTTCCCGGCCATTCTTTCTCTTACGCGGCAGCAAAGCCATCCGTCCTGTTCCTTTTTAAAATCACATCCACTAAGAATGTAACAATGTTTTACGTTCGAAAATTATTTTCGATTGAGCGTTGCCGAGTAACCGCTTTCGAGTGTCACTAAAGTAATATGGCCCTCACGGGCGAGCCATCCGAGACTCATAAGCACAAGTTCTCTGGGACGTTTCAATCTCTTGATGAGCTCATCCGCAGTGGCGCTTTTCTTGTCATCAAGGTAATGCCAAATCTCTCCGGCAACGATTCCGATTTCCATGATCACAGGGTGTACTCCTCATGAAACAGAATTTTATGCAAACAAGCTGAGACGCCCAGGTAATAGCGAGCATCTGCTATGCTACACCCGTCCCCCAATCTGTGGAAGAAAAAGTAGTACAATCCCCGAGGAGAAGGAAGTTGTTACGCCGGAGCCGTGAACGGCCGGCAACCTCGTGAGCCATGTCGTTTTTGATTCATTAGGCGAGATTCGTTCTTCCGGAATTGGCTCTAACCTTAAAAGTGCGTGACCGCCGTTTTTCCATTTGGGGCGTTCAAACTGGGTAAAAAAAACCCGCTTGAGATAACTATCCCCTGTTTTTATAATACTTCTGTTTGGGGCTATGCGGTCTCTCAGGGATAGTCAGCAAAAGTTTCCCCTTTGCGATCAAGGGATTCAAAACATCCGAACGGAAATGCTCTCGATCTTTTAATCCTAAAAATCGCTGAATCTCCCCCCTTGTTTTTGGTTCCACGCAGAAATCCAGCACTTTTAATTCTCGTTCAGCTTGCGGGGTAGCTTGCGGGGTAGCTTGCGGGGTAGCATGCGGGGTAGCTTGAACAGAACTTTTTTTGATATCCGCTTCACACAGGGGAACAAACACCTTGAAGATATCCCCCTCGATCAACTCCGTCTCGCGACCGCTATAAAGCTTACTGTAGCGGAACAACTTTCTTACTCCCGAACCCAATTCATCCGCCCACCCGATCTGCTTGAAAAACTTCGCGATTACCGGATTTTTGGGATAGGGCGAGAAATTATCCGGCGTGATCAGCCCATAACCATGGGGACGGTTGCTGTTTTCTGTAACCACGCGCGTCCCTTCAATGACAAGCTTGGCAGGAAAGGGGTTCAGGAACTCCCGATGGATGATCAAATTGGCAACCACCTCGCGAAAGATCTGATCCCGGAGACTGATCCGCATATCCCCCTCCAGATAAAAGGGGTCCGACAGGTGCTTTTGAACAAAAGCCATCAGCCGGTCGTAACTTTCGATCAGATTGGTCCGTACGTCATCCCGGTCATCATAACGGTCCAGATTGGCCTGCCGCAGCAAGGCATCCGTACGGTGATGCGGCAGCACTGACAAGATCACGTCATCTTTTCCCAACAAGAGCACGGACGCCAGGGTAAACCCCTCTTTACCGCTCTGGTAATCCTTCAAATACATTTGCGCGCTTTTGAGCAGCTCCGTATCGTCCAACCGCTGCCACGGATGGTCCGACCTTTGATTCACCGCCATTTTCCTAACCCGCGCGATCAGGTCTTTCCTAAAATCCCCGATCTTCACATAGGGAAATACTTTATTTTCTGAATACGTGGTTTGTTTCCGGAGATAAAGCGCCGTCACGAGGGTCGTATTGTCGGTGATATCAAAATCACCGTCTTCGTTACGATCGAGGATCCTTCCGTTACACCGGTGTACCTGGGAGCTCTCCGGCACAAAAACATAAAGGATGCTTTTCCCCTTGAGCTGGACCTCTTCAATACCCAGGTAAAAAGTAGGGCTGATTTTCTGCGGGTTATTGACGGCGGTTACAAAGTCTTTTTTGATCTGGTCGGCCGCCCCCGGATCAACGCCCATGATCCTGCCGCCGTCAGCCACACCGATGAGGAGCTCCCCGCCCGAACGATTGAGGAATGCGCACACCGTTTCAAAAATATCTTTGCTCAGCGCATTTTTGCATGCCTTAAACTCAACCGCGATCCCCTCACCCTTTTTGATGATTTCCTTTATTTTCAGAGCCTTCATTCTCATTGTCTCCTGTCATCCACATAAAAAATCCCGTTTGCCGAAGAAGATCAGATGACCATGCCAAAATGTCCCGTTTAACGTGTCACCGGCGTATTTGGCGCCCTTCTTTTGTCACTGAAAAATTTCGCTTCATCCGTCAAAGAGAATATCGCATTTCTTGACAAATTAACACGGCAAAAATAAACGGAAAACTAAACAATCCAATCTCATCTTCCGCACAAACGATATGAGAACTCTCTTGCCGCATCAGCGGAACCGGTTGACCGGGAGCGTCTGATTGATCGCCTGGCGAGCCCCTGGAGAGAGCGACGGTTCATCCTCCGTTTTCGCCGAATCTCCTGATGCTGAAAAAGAGCCGGGGTCACTCCCCCTCTATAACTCTCGCGACCTTATGCCCACAGGTCGCACAAAACCCTTTAAGAACGACATCCCTGCCAGCCACCTCTGCAGAGAAGTCACAAATAGTCACCGGCGCAGGGCAATCAGGGCACCAGACATTATCGAGAAGCAGCCGTCTTTTGTCAGCTGGAATGGCCGCCCAGCGCTTCAATGCCGCATTAGAGGCTACGTTTGCCATACAAAGACTTTCCGTATTAATCCAACAATTTTAAACTCGCCTATCACTCTCTCAGCTTGTCGTTCCAATATTCCACATAGGATTCATAGGACTTTTTTTCGGTTAGAAATCTCGTATGCTGATCGACCCTTAGCCTGTACGCCAGGATACTCTCCACTCCCATCTTACGGGCTTTTTCCATCCGATGGTTACCGTCAATCAAATTGTATTTCCCGGGTGCAATCTCAGCCAAAATCACAGGCGGCCCGATCTTAATTGATTCGAGCTTAGAATCCTCAATAGATGAATACCTGGTGAAATCTTTCACCTCAACTTCCTCCGGAATGATTTCATGCGGATGATCATGAATATATTCAATCATCTTTGTGATATTAAACACAAAAATGCCGTTCGGATACAATTCATCATCACCCGAAACCGCGCAAGGAATAAAATTACGATCAACCTTCAATTTCTTTGCCAATTTAAAATCCTCGGGTAATTAACCGCGGCAACCCTTCGCGATACGTCCAATCTCGCAAATTAGGTAATTTGTGACATCACCGGCTATAAGTCCGTTCATTACGCTTGCGGACATCAAAAACCCAAACGATTCGCTGCTTGTCATCGACATCGTAAAGAACCCGGTAGTTTCTGATT
>JBAXGK010000190.1:0-4542 GCA_037139435.1 Candidatus Omnitrophota bacterium
TGTCCGGTGGTGTGGGAGGGGAAGGACAGGACATCCTGTTTTCCCCTATCCCGATCTCTTTCGCGTTCAACTGAAACATGAAATCAGATGGGAAGCGAGCAGCATTCCGCTTAACCGCCTGGTTCAGGGCTTTTGTCGGCACCTTGTAGAGTCGAGCAAGGTCATAATCGATCATGACTCTTTGTCCGCGAACCACCAGAATGTGTTCGACGATCATGTCAGCTGAAGCGGTGAGTTTTCCCATAAGGTAAGCTGCTATGATATTGATTATAAATCAATGCAATATTTATCAATTATCTGAAACCGAGGATAGAGGCGGTGTTGAGGTCGGGAGATGGCTAGCCCTGCCCGGTGAAGTATCTCTTTCGGATCCAGAGAGAGACAGCGACGAGGGAGATCAGGACCGGAACTTCCACGAGCGGGCCGATCACGGCGGCGAACGCGACTCCGGAATGAATGCCGAATACCGCCACCGAGACCGCGATCGCGAGCTCAAAGTTATTGCTGGCCGCGGTAAAAGAGAGCGTGGCCGATTGGCTATAGGGTGCGCCGATCTTTTTACTCATAAAAAAGGAGATCAGGAACATCACGACAAAATATATGAGAAGCGGGACAGCGATCCGGACGACATCCAGCGGGATCCTGACGATGGTTTCTCCTTTTAAGGAGAACATGACGACGATCGTGAAGAGCAAAGCGATGAGGGTGATGGGACTGATCGTCGGGATAAACTTTGTCTCGTACCACACCTTATCCTTGATCTTGAGTAAAACGAAGCGCGTCAGGATGCCCGCAAGGAACGGAATCCCGAGGTAGATAAACACGCTGTGCGCGATCTGCCCCATCGTGATATTGACCACAGTGCTTTGTAATCCGAACCACCGCGGCAGCACCGTAATAAAAACCCACGCGTAAACAGAGAAAAATAAAACCTGAAAGATCGAATTGAATGCCACAAGCCCCGCGCAATATTCCGTATCGCCTTCTGCGAGCTCGTTCCAGACAATAACCATCGCAATGCAGCGCGCGAGACCGATCATGATAAGCCCGATCATGTATTCCGGGTAGCCACGCAGGAACGTGACCGCCAGCGCAAACATCAAAATAGGTCCGATGACCCAGTTCTGAACCAGGGAAAGCAGCAGGACTTTCGTGTTCTTGAACACGTCGCCGAGTTCTTCATATTTTACCTTGGCGAGCGGGGGATACATCATGAGAATAAGACCGATCGCGATCGGAATATTGGTTGTTCCTACCTGGAACTTGTTCCAGAAGCCCACGACTGGCGGATAGACATAGCCTGCCGCTACGCCCACGCCCATGCCGAGAAAGATCCAAAGCGTTAAAAATCGGTCTAAAAATGACAATTGTTTCTTATGACATTCGCTCATAAATCCCTCCCGGGTTATTCGAATCCTTTTACAGCGGCAGATTTAAATTTTGCAAGAATCATGTCCCTAACTTGCCGGAATTCTTCTATAACGCTTTCCGTGATCTCCTTGTCATGTGGAGGATCTGGAAATTCCAGGTGAAGGCGTTTCGTGTTCCCTGGAAAGAACGGACACGATTCCTTGGCATTATCACAAACCGTAATGACGTAATCGAAGCTTTGTCCTTTAAACTCATCCACATGCTTCGAACGATGCCCTGAAATATCAATCCCGATCTCATTCATGATCTGAATGGCTATGGGATTAACCGATGACGGTTTTGTCCCAGCGCTAAAAACCTCATACCGGCTGCTTCCGTAATGACGGAGCACTCCTTCTGCCATCTGCGAACGGCAAGAATTTCCAGTGCACAATATCAAAATCCGTTTCTTCATAGGCCGCTTCCTTGGAGCCAGTAGGCCCAGATGTAATAAATGCCTGCGCCTATGAAGATCACGCCCGTGATCTTGCGTGTATAAAGTTCGATTTTGGTTAGCTTGTGAAACCAATGGCTTAGAGATGTCACGCCGAGCGCTATGGCTAGAGCGAATGCGAGCACAGGCAGGCCAGTACCGATCCCATAAATGAAGGGGAAGATCGCACCTGCCGGATGGTTGAGCGCCAGAGGAATAAGACTTCCGAAAAAAAGCGCAGCCGAAATAGGACAGAAGGCCAATGCGAAAAGGAATCCGAGCAGGAAAGCGCCTGGAGCCCCGGAGTCTGCGAGTTTGCTGTGGTGTTTATGGGAAAGAGAAAGCTCGGGCAAACGGATGCTAATCATCTCAAGAAGCAGAAGGCCCGTTACGATCAAGATTGGGCCCAGCGACTTTCCCATGTATTTCTGGAGGAATAGGGCCGTCTGGGGGACGCTTACAAGAGAATGAATGATGAACCACCCCACGATGGCGTAAGAGGTCATCCGCCCAAGCGTGTAAGCCAGCCCTGACATGAAAACAGCCGTTGGATGCGCGATCTTTTTCGATAAGAAAGAGACTGCTGCAATGTTTGCCGTCAGAGGGCACGGGCTGAGCGAGGTCAAAATACCCAACCAGAGAGCCGAAAGCCCGCCGAACCAAAGGGAATCCATCAATGGTCCTTTAAAAATGCGGCCACTTCATCGCGCACATAATTTTCGTAGCGATCTTTGTTCCGGACATATTCCCAGATCTTATCAAGATTCTTGGAACGAACTTCTTTGCCATCTTTTGTGAGGGAAAGGACGAGGGATTTTGTGTAAAGCTGATAGTCGTTCATATAGTGTTCGTTGCCTTTACCTTCCACATTCACGATCTTGAAGGTGAGTTTTCCGGAAGCCAAAGCGTCCTTGAAATTACTTTCGATGGATTCTTTGGCATACGCCTCAAGCTTATGGCATGTGGGGCATCGGAAAGTTCCGTGAAAATAATAAGCCGTGACCGCATTGCCCGTGGGAGCTTCCTCGGCCGGGGCCTGAGAGTTTCCAAAAAACAGATTGCCCGCGAGTGCCATAGCGGCCAGAAGAACGAGCGAGTGTTTTTTCATAGGCCTTTTTTATTTTGCGAGGATCTTTTTGATCTCGTCCTTGTTCAACAGTTTTCCCGCCGAGACCACGGCTCCGTCCACCGCTAAGGCCGGGGTGATCATGACACCGTATCCGATGATCTTATCGATTTCCGTGATCTTCGCGACCTCCGCGACGAGACTCAATTCCTTCACCGCGGCTTCCACGTTCGCGGTCAGTTGCCGGCATTTCGGGCAACCCGTCCCAAGAATTTCGATCCTCATCTTTTCTTCCTCACACAAGAACATGCTGCAGAAAGTTGAAAATGTACCCCGTCACAATAATGGCGAGCGAGGTGACTCCGAAAAAGATCGCGATGAGTTGGAGTTTCATTGCACGTCTGAGCATGATCGCTTCTGGGAGGCTCAGGGCTGCGACGGCCATCATGAAAGCAAGCGCCGTACCAAGCGGCATGCCTTTCTGGAACAGGACCACCGCGATCGGAACGATTCCCGCGCAACTTCCGTACATCGGTACTCCGAGGATCACGGCAACCGGAACAGAAAACACTCCCATGTTTCCGATGATAGACTGAATGGCTTCTTGGGGAACATAATTATGGATCACGGCTCCGACTCCCACGCCGAGCAGGACCCAGCCCCATATTTTCCGCGTGATGGAACAAGACTCGTCCCATCCAAACTGGAGCCGTTCGCGGAAGGATCCGAAGACCTCTCCCTCGCCAAGTTCTTTTCCTGTGCTTATAAAATCACGTACCAAATGACGCTCCAAATGCATCCGCCCGAGGATGGCCCCTGAAAGCGTTCCGATCAAAAGCCCGCTCGCCACATAGAGCGCGGTGATCTTCCAGCCGAAGAACCCGAGCATCAGAACGACCAGGTATTCATTGATAAGGGGCGAGGTGATCAGAAAGGAGAGGGAGACGCCGAGCGGGATTCCGGCCTCCAAAAATCCGAAAAAAATCGGAATCGAGGAACAGGAGCAAAAGGGCGTGACAGCACCGAAGAGGGATGCAAAAAAGTTGCCTAAGCCGCCTCTCTGACTCATCCATTTTTTGATCTTTGCTTGCGGGAGATAGGTTCGGAGAACCCCGATCACCAGGATCATGGCGAAAAGGAGAAGCAGGATCTTTACCGAATCATAAATAAAAAAGTGAAGGGCCTGGCTTCGTGTCTTTTCAGGATCAAGACCGAGGAGGCCGTAGACGAGCGCGTCTGTGAGCTTTAACAGCATGAAGATCCTTTCTTCGGATCTTTCGGAGCGCAGCAGCCACACTCACGGGACTTTGCTTCCATTTTTTTATCGAGTTTCTCGATCAGCTTGCCGAACCATCCTTTTTTTGCAGGCTGTTCTTCTTTGGCTGGGCTCTTTTCCATAAAATTTATCTCCCTTTTTTGATTTTCTTAGAGCTTATTGAGCAGCAACCGCCTTCGACCTTGATGGCTTTGAGGTTGACGAGGGCGTCGGACACTTTGGTGCGGGCCGAAGTGAGGATTCTCGAGACCGTGGAGCGGTGGACCTTCATCTTGAGCGCGATGGCATGTTGGTCCAGTTTTAAAAGATCGCAAATCCGGAGCGCTTCAAATTCGTCGAGTGATAGGATCACGCCTT
>JBAXGK010000191.1:0-4521 GCA_037139435.1 Candidatus Omnitrophota bacterium
CCTCGTCCTCGTTTTTGTGATCGCAGCAGGACTTATTGCATGGTCCCAGTTTGCGCCTCGCTCTTATAACCCGCTTGCTTTTGAGATCCTCGGATTTGAAGGAGACGTTCAGGTCTATGATCTGCATAGTCGTTCCTGGCGTGCGCCTAAGCGCGGAGAAGATTTTGTAACTTCCCAAAAGCTCAAGACCGGCGCGGATGGTATGATCAATTTCCAGGTTGAAAATGAGCTCCATCTGCGTTTGAAGGAGAATTCCGAGATCCTGAACGAAGAGTCTCGCGTGGTGGGGAAGCGGGAAGTTTATAAGCTTCGTTTGTCTCAGGGCGTTCTCCTGGGCGCGACAACGCGTCAATTTGAGCGCAAGCAAAAGGACGATAAAGCGATTTTGAAAATCCTGACCCGCGATTATGTTGCCAATATCCACGGCGCTATTTTTCGTGTGCAGGCGTCCACTCAGCCGGGACAGCAGAGCAAGGTCGGCGTTCTCCGCGGTTTTGTGGAAGTCTCAAAGCCATCCCCGTTTTTCCGTACGGAAGGGATCCGTATTCGAGGACTTGAAGAGACAAATGTTGTGGGGGGCGTTATCCAGCCGGCCACGAAGGTCACCCCTGAGGCGTGGGGCCTTATGAAAGAATCCTACGAGCTTCTCGAAAAGACAGCGGTCATGGAAGCCGAGCAGATCGATCTTGCCAAAATGGCCGGAAGTTTTTTTAATGTTGTTTTTGATCACGGCACCTTTTTTACGCCAAAAATAGGATACGCGGGTCGTGAATTTTTCAAAGATCAAGATTCGGGGCAGGTTTATCTTGAGACAGAATACGATGTTTTCCCGGCAGGGTCCTTCTGTGGTGTCTATTTCAAGACGCGTGATTTTGACATTTCAAAATATGCCGGTTTTTCTTTTGAGATCCGTCGTAAGGCCGATGAAGGTGCTCCCGATAGTTTTTTTATTGAGCTGAAATCCAAAGGTAATGTGGCTCGCCGTTTCGCGCCAAAGACGTTCGAGAAAAGCTGGAAGACCGTGGAGTTTGATTTTCATGCTAAGAAGCCCCTTATCGTCAATGAGATGGTCTTCGTCTTTACGAACGCGCGGGTAGGCGAGGCGAAAAAAGGGATCATTGAATTTCGTAATGTAAAATTGATCCCTCTTCCGGTAGTTCCCGCAACAGTTCCGAAGGCCGTGGCGCCAGTAACAACAGCCGTAGCGGTGGTATCTCCGACTCAGCCCGTGGTGAACCAGACGGTTTCAGTACCTGTTGCGCCTCAAGCGCCCGCCGCGCCCGCCGAGAGCAATACCTTGTCGGTTCCCAAAGAAATTCCGCTGTCATAAGGTCCTTCCATTTCTTATATTTACGGTTGACGGTACCTGCGTAGGGAAGTTATATTCGGCTTGCATTTTCCGTGCTGGGGTGGCGAAACTGGCAGCCCTGATTTTTTATTAATAAATAAATAATGATGAAGTCAGGACAGTCTAAGTCTTTTTATTATTTTTTAAATGGTCGACTTGGACAGCCCCAATTTCCGTTGTTCGGAAATTAATAAGAATTGGGACAGTGCCAACATCAATGAAAATGTTTGAAAAATATATGCATCCGTGGCGAAACTGGCAGACGCGCTAGCTTCAGGAGCTAGTGGCCGCAAGGCCTTGTGGGTTCAAGTCCCTCCGGGTGCATAGATTTTTCAAATTAATGAGAGTTGGGCAGTCCCAATAGTCATCAATATTTCGAAACGGAAATTTGTGCAGTCCTTTTCAACCATTTATGTAGTAAAGTTTAAGACAAGGACAGACGCGCTAGCTTCAGGAGCTAGTGGCCGCGAGGCCTTAGGGGTTCAAGGCCCATCCTCAGCAGCTTTTTATAATGAAAAAGTACCGCGCCGTCACGATGAGTGTAATCGTGTACGAAGCGGCACTTTACTGTAGTGATTTTTTCTGAGGGCCGTTATGCCGGATAAAGAAAAATTGATCGTAGCAATCGACAAAGATCTTCTCGCTTCACTTCCCGCTGATTCCTACCGGATACTCAATGAACACGCCAGCCTGTCCCAGTTCGAACCGCATGCCATCGCAAAGCTTGAGAAACAGGTATTCGATTTCTTTACTTTGTCCCAGATGGGGAAGTCGCTTTTGGCCATCCAGAAGATCGACGAGTTGAGCTATGTTTTTATCGCGAGCGTTTATGAAACGAGTGCGGCCGCGAATTGCGTGCTTTTCTTATGCGATGAACGTGCGCAGACTTTCAGGTGTGTTAAGGCGATAGGGCTTGATCCCAAAGAGATCGGTGAGGTGGAGTTCAAAAAAGAAGAAGGCCTTTTCTGGCAGATCTTGAATAGTGGAGAGCCTTTCCCAATCGTGGATTCTTTCGGCCATTATCGATTTGAATCCGTGATCAAGAAATGGAACCTCGAGTGCATCAATTCCCAGATTTGGGTTCCCCTTATGGTCAAAAACAAATTGATCGGCGTGCTCACTCTTGGGAGAAAAAAAGACGGCAGTTTCTATCAGGAAACCGAGCTCAGCTTTATCCTTCAGATGGGGAATCAGGCTGCTGTAGCACTTGAAAGCGCCATGTTGGACGACCAAAAAGAGCGCGCCTCTAAAGAACTCGCAAAAAAAATGAACAATCTATCCATTCTCTACAGCGTGAGCAAGGCGCTCAATTTTGCAAGTGATCTTAAGAAGATCTTGTTATTCATTCTTGATAAGGCCCGGGATGCTGTAGAGGCTCAAAAAGCTTCCCTGATGCTTCTGGACACCAACACTTATGAACTTGTGGTCCATGTGGTGCGCGGAGTGCCGCCCGAAGTTGAAGCCAAGATCAACCGGGGCGAAATGGAATGCACACGCATCAAGGTCGGCGAAGGGGTGGCGGGACAGGTGGCTGCGACCAAGCAGCACATCCTTTTGAATGAGGCTGGCGGTGACGCGCGATTTAAGAAATCGGACAAGTCTTTCGTCGAATCCATCCTCTGTATGCCCCTTATTGCGAACGATGAAGTGATCGGCGTTATCAACTTGACGAATAAGAATGATGGCGGCAAATTCACCACCGAGGACGTCGAGCTGCTTTCTACGCTGGCAAATCAGGCCGCGATCACCATCTATAACGCACGTTTGTATCATCTTGCGATCACCGATGGTATGACACAGCTTCGGATCCATCGCTATTTTCAGCAGCGCCTTGAAGAAGAGATCGTCCGTTGTGAAAAATTCAAGCATCCTGTGTCGCTCATCATGTCAGACATTGATCATTTTAAGAAATTCAATGACACCTACGGTCATCAAGAAGGGGATATTGTCCTCATGGAGACTGCCAAGATCTTTCGTCTGACAGCCAGGGATGTTGATATTTCCGCCCGTTATGGGGGCGAGGAATTCGCGGTCATTTTACCGGAAACGGATACCGAGGAGGCGATGGCGATCGCTGAAATTTTGCGTCAGAAAGTCGAAGCCCATGAGTACCCAAGTAAACAGGGCAAATTGAAAGTCACCGTCAGCCTTGGAGTTGCAACCTTCCCGACCCATGGGCGCAACAAAGAATCGTTGATCGAATCGGCCGATAAAGCCTTGTACCGGGCCAAGGATGCAGGGCGAAACCGCGTTGAGATGGCTGGCGCCGTCTGAACCGTTGACTGTCCACGCCGGAAACTTTTTATTATCTCGGGTTCCTAAATTCCTATGAAGAAAAAAAAAGACTCAAAAGCTGAACCGAAGCCTGTCCGGAATGCATTCGAGGTAATTTCCGAGAACCGGAAGGCTCACTACGATTACTTCATTCACGACAGGTGTGAGGCGGGTATTAGCCTCATGGGTCACGAGGTCAAATCCATCCGTGAGCGGCGCGTGAACTTGAAAGACAGCTACGTACGCATCATGAGGGAGGAAGCCTTTCTTCTCAATTGCCATATTTCTACCTACTCGAAGATTCAGGGGCATCAGGAGTTGGATCCGATCCGGACGCGAAAGCTGCTGCTTAAGCGTAGCGAGATAAACCGTCTCATGGGGCAGGCCGGACGCAAAGGGATCGCGATCGTGCCGCTTCGCATGTATTTCAAGAAGGGGTTCGTCAAGGTCGAGATTGCCCTCGGAGAAGGCAAAAAGCAATACGACAAACGGGCGACCATCAAGCAGCGAATTCATACCCGCGAGACCCAATCGGCTATCAAGAAGGCCACAGGACGCTAGTCCTCCGTACGGAGTAAGGCATACGGCGTCACGTGTTTTTAGTTTTTCACTGTGCGCCGTACACCTTCCGCCTTACTCTCCTCATTGAGCGGCATCCTTTAACGTGTTATACTCTCGTTTAGCAATGATCTTTTACATCGTCGATCCTTGGGGGTGAATAGGTTCGACAAGGGGTACAGCATTTAAGGGAGCATGCAGAGGTTCGTCAGGTGCCTCTTTAAAAAACGTGGCAAAACACAAATGCTGAAAAAACCAGCTGGAACGAAAGGGCTGTTGGACCGGTAACGGTTCCGATGCCTTTCGCTCTTCCTTTCGCTGCTTAACTGCTAGCGAACGTC
>JBAXGK010000192.1:0-4517 GCA_037139435.1 Candidatus Omnitrophota bacterium
TTCCAGATCATTTCGCGCAAGTGTCGACGCTTCCCGGATCCTCTTTCTTTCAAGAGAAGAGTGCAGAATTCTAGCAATACGCCTTTCCTTTGTCAAGGAAAGGGGCCGCCCCCGCCAGGCAAGCTTTTGATAGACTTTTTTCGTATTCAGCCCCTGATCCGTCACAAGCAAGAGGAATCCGAGGCGACTGCCGCAAGGCACTTTCTGAAGCTTATCCCCGATCCCCCACGCCATGGCCTGCCTCGCGTCCGAAAGGAAGAACGGAACATCCGCGCCGAGCCTTTCCCCTAGTGCCCCAAGCTCTTGGGCCGAGATCTTGAGCCGGAAAAGTTTCTTCATACCAAGTAAAAAGAACGCCGCATTGCTAGAGCCCCCTCCCAGCCCTGCACCCAGCGGAATACGCTTGGTGAGCCGCACGGAGACGCCCTCTAGCTTGGGGAATTTCTGCTGAAGCGCCCGGTAGGCTTTGGTGATGAGATTGCCGTCCCCCGTCTCAAGCGAGGGAATGTTCGTGGTCAGCTTAAACCCTTTCGGATTTTTCCGAATCACGATCGTATCTGCAAGTGAGATACGGTGGAAAAGCGTCAGAAGCTCATGATATCCATTCGACCGCTTTCCGAGGATACGCAAATGGAGATTCAGCTTCGCAGGACTTTGGAGGGTAAGGCAATTCATAACAGAACGCGCGTACGGAGTACGGCGTACCGCGTTTTAGATACTCCGTACGCGAGACGCCGTACCCCTTACTAAAAAAACTAGGACCAGTCTTTTTTCTTGTGACGGTTCCGGCGCAACTTTTTCTTGCGCTTATGCTTGTTCATCTTTTTCTTGCGCTGTTTACGAGCCCAAGGCATGAATGGAACTCCTTTAGATGATGGTTTAGGGAATAACTTTATTGAGCGGGTATTCGATAATGCCTGAGGCGCCGGCTTTCTTGAGCGCCGGAATCAGTTCGCGGACCACGGATTCATCAATGATGGTCTCGACATCCAGCCAATTCTTGTCTGTAAGGTTCGCGATCGTGGGCTTCTTCATAGCCGGAAGAAGGCTCAGGACCCGTTGGAGATTCTTCTTCTCGACGTTCATTTTGAGGCCAACTTTTTCCTGCGCACGCATGGCGCCATCAAGAAGCATGATCAGGTTATCCATCTTTTGCTTTTTCCAAGGATCCTTCACGCTCTGCTTGTTCGCGATAAACTTCGGGATAGAAACGATCACAGTATCAATGATCTTGAGTTTGTTGGCGCGAAGGCTGGATCCGGTTTCGGTCGCTTCCACGATGGCATCCGCAAGACGCGGCGGCTTGGCTTCCGTGGCACCCCAGGAGAATTCCACTTCCGCGGTCACTTTATTTTTCTTAAGGTAACGCTTCGTCACGCTCACGAGCTCGGTAACGACTTTCTTTCCATTCAAGTCCTTAACGCTTTTAAAAGGCGAGGACTCATGCACGGCCAGAACCCAGCGAACCGGATTGGAAGTACGCTTGGAATATTGAAGTTCGCAGAGTTCGATGACATCGGATTCATTCTCCACGATCCAATCGTGTCCTGTCAGGCCGCAGTCCACGATACCATCTTCGACATACCGGGACATTTCCTGTGGACGGAACAATACGACTTCGATCTCGGGATCATCAATGGAAGGAATATAGGAACGGGAACTGACATTGATCTTGAAACCGGCCCGCTTGAAGAGATTATAGGTCGCTTCTTCAAGACTACCCTTGGGCAATGCAATTTTGAGCTTGTTGGTGATGTTCACCCGGTTAGATCTCCAATATAATTAATTGCTTCGCTGAGGCTAAGATACCATGAATTTCTATTACCCGAAAGTCTCATGAATGTAAAGATTTAAGAGATCTAGCGGGGTCAATAGGAGGCGGATTCTATCTTTTTGCTCTCGGAGTGTCAATCGTGGAAATATTCGTCGCCTAAGAGCCGTGTTGCTTCTTCTTAGGAAGAACATCCTGTTCGAGTTTTTGGAATAGAACAAGCACGATAAGAACAAGCAGCGTCGTGACGATCGCCGGCTTATAAAGCCCGATACCACAAGCAAGGCCAATGCCGCAAATAGCCCAGATCCCGGCCGCTGTCGTCAATCCCCGGACTCCCTGATCGCCACGAATGATGGCCCCTGCCCCCAAAAAGCCGATGCCCGTCACGACTTGCGCCGCGATACGCGAAGGATCGACCACCGTAAGTCCTTTGTAGATCAAAAACATATCCGCCGAAATAATCATCATAAGCGCGGACCCGAGGCAAACAAGCGTGTACGTTTTGAAACCGGCTTCCTTGCCGTTGTATTCCCGTTCTAAGCCGATCAAAGCCCCGAGTCCCGTGGCGGCAAAGAGCCGGGTAAAACTTTCAATGTCATGAGGTGTCAAACCCAACATAAAACCTCCTTTAATCAGTACATGGTACTTAGAACATGGTACCTAGTATAACGACCGTCTGCGTTTTTTTCTAAGTACTATGTACGAACTACTAAGTACGACTTTTCAATATTACCGACCTAAAAGCAAAGCCGGATTCCCTGTCAGCTTAAGTGAAGAGCGATAGCCCTGTTTAAAAAGTTCAAAACCACGCCGTGCGATCATGGCCGCATTGTCAGTCGAGAGCACAAACGGCGGGAACCAAACCTTGATACCTTTGGCCGCGCCATCCCGCGTCAGCTTTTCGCGAAGATGCGAATTCGCGCTCACGCCGCCACCGACCACGATATCAGATACTCTTTTGAATTCAGCCGCATCCAGAGATTTCTCGACAAGCCACCCGATGGCTGCATGTTGAAAACTCGCGGCCATATCTTTTTTAGACAACGCGTTCGGATTCGGTTTTCCGGTCTTCGGATCCTGATAATGATAAAGCACGGCCGTTTTCACGCCGCTAAAACTGAACCCGAACCGATTGTCCTGTTTTGGCCTTGTAAAATGAAAGGCCCGCGGACTTCCTTCTTTCGCGAGTTTATCCAGAATAGGCCCGCCGGGGTAACTCAAGCCCATGATCTTTGCGACTTTGTCGTACGCTTCGCCCACCGCATCATCCACGGTCTCCCCCAGGATATGGATCTTTCCTTTTTCGCAAAATGTAAGCATCGTGTGCCCTCCGGAAACAAGAAGGCCTATATAGCGCTTGGGTTCCGGCTGGCCAAAAAAATTGGCGACGAGGTGAGCTTCCATATGATTGACACCGACAAGCGGAATATCAAGTTGATACGCGAGCGCCTTGGCGAACGCGACACCGACGAGAAGTGATCCGATAAGCCCGGGACCTTTGGTCACGGCGATAAGATCGAGATCCTTGGCTTTGATCTTGGCTTCATGAAGTGCTTCTTCAAACACACACTGGATCTGTTCCATGCAATGCCGCGACGCAATCTCCGGCACCACGCCACCGAATTTCTTGTGCCGAAAAAGACTGGAGGAAACAACGTTGGAAAGGATCGTGTCTTTGCCTCTCAACACAGAACATGATGTCTCATCGCAGGAGGTTTCGACTCCAAGCGTATAAAATGGGCTTTTGAGGGAGGGGGTTTTCTTATAAGTCAATGGATACCGTTCCTAATTGTGCGCTTCAGGTTTCGGGTCATGGCTCCTGTTTGCGGCTTCCAGGCCCTTTTTCCCGCGTCTCGATTTTACAGCCATATCCAACACAACTGACAAGATGCAAAGCCCGACAGCGACGCAAATAAGAACGAATGACAACCGTAGAAAGAAAAGCTCCATTGATCTTTTCGCCTTTGTAAAAAATCAGCTTGATAGTTTATGGATCAGGATCTCGTTCACAATCTTGGGATTGGCTTTACCGCCGGTTTCTTTCATCACCGCGCCGACGAGAGCACCAAGGGCTTTTTGTTTTCCGGCCTTGAATTCGGCAACCGCGACGGGATTGGCAGCGATGGCTTTTTCGACCGCTTTTTCGATCAGGCCTGTGTCGGAAACCTGCGTAAGACCTTTTTCTTTAACGATCACATCCGCAGGCTTACCGGTCACTGCCATTTCCTGAAACACGTCCTTCGCGGTTTTTCCGCTTACGGTTCCCTGTTCGACCAGGCGGATCAGCCCAGCGAGCGCCTGGGGTGAAACAGAGCAATCCTCGATCGCTATATTTTTTGTATTCAACATGGCCAAAAATTCATTCTGGATCCAGTTGCTCGCGGACTTCGCCGCAGCTCCCGCTTGAACGCAGGCCTCGAAATATTCCGCATGTTTCTTCTCCTGCACGAGCACATAGGCGTCGTATTCCGGAATGCCGAATTCCTTGATGAAACGCTTCGCGCGCTCCAGTGGAAGCTCGGGCAAAGTCTTTCGGATCTCTTCCACCACCTCTCGCGACAAAGTGAACGGCACAAGATCCGGCTCCGGGAAATACCGGTAATCATGAGCCTCTTCCTTGGAACGCATGGAGAATGTTGTGCCCTTCGCGTCATTCCAAAGCCGCGTTTCCTGAACGATCGTCTCTCCTCTTTCGCAGGCTTCGGTCTGCCGCTCAATCTCGTACTGGATCGCTTTCTGCACC
>JBAXGK010000193.1:0-4517 GCA_037139435.1 Candidatus Omnitrophota bacterium
AAAAGTCCCTCCGCCTCGATCCCAGGAACGGAGATGCGCGGGTGAATTTGCGCTACACCCGCGGGCTTTTGGAATACCGGGTCGAGGATACGCGCAACTGGTACCTCAAGGCCACCGAGGTCGTGCTGAAATATGCGACCGAGAGGGAGATCTATGCCGTCGTTCTCGTGGTCCTGTTCGTTTTTCTTGTGGGGGGGATCCTGTTTTTTCTGAACGGACGCGGGGTTTTCTGGAATCCGTGGCAGCAATTCGTTTTCGTCGTGCTCTTGCTCGCGACGCTTGTGGCTTTTGGCAAACAATTGCAAAGCAATGTGATCCGTGATGCGATCGTGATGCAAAAAGAGTGTGAGGCCCGGTACGGGCCCTCGGAACATGACCAGGTCGCGTTCAAGATGGGCGAAGGCATCAAGGTGTTCGTGATGGACCGGCGCGAAGATTGGAGCCGCGTGCTTCTGACCAACGGCGAGAGCGGTTGGGTGAAGGATTCGGACATCGCTGAGGTAAAGGTGTGAAGAAAAAACTCCCGGACGCAAAAGGGCATTTTGGCCCTTATGGCGGACGCTATGTCCCCGAAACGCTCGTCAAGGCCTGCGAAGAATTAACCTCGGCTTATCGGGCGATCAAGAACGATAAAAAGTTTCGTGAAGAGCTGCGCCATTACCTCGAGACCTACGCCGGACGTCCGACCCCTCTTTATGAGGCAAAAAACATTTCCGCACATTTCGGCAGCGGAAGGATTTTCCTCAAGCGTGAAGACCTTCTTCATACCGGCGCGCATAAGATCAATAACACACTCGCTCAGGGACTTTTGGCCAAACGGCTTGGTAAGACGCGTATCGTGGCCGAGACCGGGGCGGGGCAGCATGGCGTCGCTTCCGCGACAGCGGCCTGTGTCTTTGGGCTTAAGTGCGTGGTCTATATGGGTGCGGTGGACATGGAGCGCCAGGCCCTGAACGTTTATAAGATGAAACTGCTCGGCGCGGAAGTGCGGCCGGTCCATTCGGGATCGAAGACCTTGAAAGACGCGACGAACGAGGCGATCCGGGATTGGGTCACAAATGTTGAAGACACGCATTATCTCTTGGGTTCGGTCGTTGGGCCGCATCCTTATCCGGGGATGGTCCGCGATTTTCAGGAAGTGATCGGAACGGAAACGCGACGGCAGATCGTCAAGGCCGCGGGGCGTCTCCCGAATTATCTTTTAGCCTGCGTCGGCGGTGGCAGCAATTCCATGGGGTTTTTTCATCCGTTCCTCAAGGACCGAAGTGTTCGCATTATCGGGATCGAGGCGGCCGGCGAAGGGGTGAACACCGCGCATCATGCGGCGACTATGATGAAAGGTCGTCCCGGTATTCTGCATGGCATGAAAAGCTATTTGCTTCAGGATAAAAACGGGCAGGTCCAGCTTGCACATTCGATTTCTGCGGGACTGGATTATCCTTCCGTGGGACCCGAACACTCATATTTGAAGGATTCGGGGCGCGTGTCCTATCAGGCCATAACGGATGCTGACGCGCTCAAGGGTTTTGATATGCTGACAAAACTTGAAGGGATCATGCCCGCGCTTGAACCGGCGCATGCCCTGGGTTATCTCCCGAAGCTGATGCCGAAAACGAAGCGAAACGATATTGTCATCATTTGTCTCTCCGGCCGCGGCGATAAAGATATTCATACAGTGCAGCAGCATCTTTGAGAAGCAAGATGCGGGAACCAAGATCCAAGAGACAAGAACCAAGCGGAGGGCTTTTTTGGAATTTGGATCTTGGGAATCGCTAGCTGACGACTCAATGGCAAGACCCTGTTAAATAAAAGCGGGTCTTTGGAGGAATTGAATGGGAGATGAATTAATGCCGGTAACAAAAATAGCGGTTTTCAGGAGCAGGGAAATACGAAAAACAATTTACAATAATGAATGGTGGTTTTCTGTTGCGGATGTATGCAAAGCATTAACGGATAGTGTGGATGCCGGGGCCTACTGGAGAAAGCTGAAACAAAGGCTTCAAGAAGAGGCAAACGAACCCGTGACATTTTGTCACGGGTTGAAACTACCCGCGCCGGACGGGAAAATGAGGGAAACTGATTGCGCTAATACGGAAGGGATATTTCGCGTCATCCAGGCTATTCCATCGTCCAAAGCAGAGCCGTTCAAGAAATGGCTGGCTCGGGTGGGTTATGAGCGTGTGCAGGAGATAGACGACCCTGAGCTGGCAACAAAAAGAACGCGGGCCTTGTACAAAGCCAAGGGATATGCCGATGATTGGATAGAAAAACGCATGCGCGGCATCGCTATCCGCGCGGAGCTTACCGATGAATGGAAGAAGCGTGGCGTTGAAATAAACAGGGAATACGAAATTCTTACGGCGGAAATATCCAAGGCGGCCTTTGGTTTGACGCCGAGCCAATACAAAAAACTGAAAGGAATCAAGCGGCAGAACCTCCGGGATCACATGACCGATCTTGAGCTTATCTTCTCTATGCTTGGCGAGGCGGCCACAACGCAAATCACCCAGGTGGAGCGCCCCAGCGGTTTTGAAGAAAACAAAAAGACTTCCAGGCGCGGCGGAAATGTCGCGGGCGTGGCGCGAAAAAAGCTCGAACAGGAGACCGGCAAAAAAGTGGTAAGCGAAGTTAATTATCTGAAAAATTCGCAAAACAAGAAGTGGATATCGGACGGCACAGAAACGCCCTTAAAAAACAAGTGACTTGATAAGGGGAAAGATCGATGGGCCGGAAATATTTGCTCTTCAAAATGACAATTCAAATAGCGATTGTTATTTTCTTTGGACTTATCGGGGGTGTGCTGGGTCGCGCAATTTTTTTGTTGCCCCTAAAGAGTCCTTTGAACTTTTGGTTTGGAGCTGTTAGCGGAATTTTTGCGGGATATTTTTTTTATGTCCGGCCATGTTTTAACGTTTCGCTTAACCGTCACGCCTTGATTTTGTTGGCCTTGGGTGTTTTGCGGGGAGCTTTGGCGGGAGTTGGCTGCGGGCTTATTTTTCTCGCGGGGGATTTATTAAGCCTTTTGTCAATAAACAGCAATTGGGATTTGCGTGGCATGATGCTGGATAGTGATACTTGGTATATGATCTGTTTTGCAACAGGATTTGGCGGCTCTGTGGGGTCAGTGCTGGGCTTGATCTTTTCCCCCATTATCTTTTTTGTGCGCCAAGACGAAAAGATTGATAACTCCGCCGGATAATTTCTTTCGGTTTGGTTTTAATTTTTGTCGCAAAGATAACTTTCGGTAAATTTATGAAAAATCTACTGACACTAAAAATTAAAGAAGCCCGAAGAAAGAAACGGAAGCTCTTCTGCGTCTTCCTGACGCTGGGTTATCCCAGCATGGCTGCGACGGAGCGGCTTATTCTTTCTTCGGCGGAAGCCGGGGTAGATATTATCGAGTTGGGTTTTCCTTTTTCTGACCCCTTGGCGGACGGGCCGACGATCCAATATTCGTCCGAGCAGGCACTTAAAAAACACGTCACGATCAAAGATGCTTTCGCCTTGGTGCACCGTCTCCGTCAAAAAGGTGTGAAGATCCCGATCGTCTTTTTTGGTTATTTTAATCCGGTTTGTTCGTATGGCGGAAAGGCTTTTGCCGAGGACGCGAGAAGCTCGGGGCTAGATGGTTTGATCATCCCGGATCTACCGCCGGAAGAAGAACCGGAGTTCCAGAAGGCATGCCGGAAGCAGAAGCTTCACTTTGTGCAGCTTGTCGCTCCGACAACTAAGGATAAACGGGCGAAGATGCTTGTAGGGAAGTCTCAGGGGTTCATCTATTATGTCTCGCTCCGGGGTGTGACCGGCGCGCGGAAGGCCATCCCCGCGGACCTTAAGGCTCATCTGGCGAAATTAAAACGCATGACCTCGAAACCGGTCCTGGCCGGATTTGGTATCTCGACACCGGAGCAAGCGCGAGCCATCTCCCGCATGAGCGATGGTGTGATTGTCGGCAGTGCCGTGATCAATCATCTGAAAAAGGGCGTTCCTGCTGCCGAACGCTTTATCAAAAAAATGTCGCATGCTGTTCACGACCGGGGATCTAAGAATGATTAAAAGATCAATTGTGCTTTGGATTGCTTTGACGTTGGTGGTTTCTTCGTTTCCTCCGGGTCTTTTTGCGGCGGATGAAGGGACTGGTGCAGCGGTGGTGGATCTGGCAAGGGCGGACAACCAGTTCGCTTTCGATCTTTACGCACGATATGCATCCTCCAACGACAATATCTTTTTTTCACCTTACAGCTTGTCTTCGGCGCTCGACATGACTTACGAAGGCGCGAGGGGGAAGACGGCGGAGGAGATGCGCGCCGTTCTGCATCTTTCCGGCGATGATGTGGCGCGCCGTGCGGCGATCTCCGAGTTTATCGAGGGCATCAACGCGCCTGGAAAATCGTACGAGATCAGCGTGGCGAATGCGCTTTGGGCGAAGAATGCTTATCCTTTTTTGCCTGATTATCTGGAGATCGTGACTAACGTCTATTTCGCCGAGGCGAAGAATATGGACTTTGCGGCTGATC
>JBAXGK010000194.1:0-4514 GCA_037139435.1 Candidatus Omnitrophota bacterium
CTAAGGAGTTTGCAGCGCAAGCGTTGCTTTCGGTGACGAAACTAGCCAGACCGGGAACGAAGTACGGAGTTCTGGCGAATCCTATAAATAATGTATTTGTGAAATGTCGCACTGGGAAATGGCAGGCTGTAAGGGACGGGATGGTGATCTTACCGGGGGATGAAGTGAGGACGGCATCAGCATCTTCTGTCAAAGTGTTACTGGAGGGAGACAAAGTAGGTCAGGTTGAGATTAAGGAAGGGAGTTTATTCCGCATTCAAAAGAATGAAATCGATGCGAAAACAGGGGATAGGACAACGCTTCTAGATCTCGCAATCGGGAAAGTGGTCGTGCATGCCGGAAAGCTTCAGGGAAATTCCAAATTTGAGGTAAGAACTCTTACTGCTCTGACCGGTGTCCGCGGTACTGTGTTTGAAGTGACAGTAAAAGAAAAGTCGTAAAGTGCGATGCTGCAGGGGATGGGCTGATTTTCATGCTAACAGACACAAAAGAAAATCAGTTTGATTTTTCGGGATAGCTCGCTATACTTCGATCGTTGTTCTTTGAAGAAATTAAGGTGACAGGCGTCCTTGACTATCATTAATTAAATAAATGGAAGTCAAGACTGCACTGATCCTCATTAAAGATTGATCGAGGATCAAGTGCGTTGGGAAGTGAGACCTGCGGTATTTCGCGCAGGGACTCCACGGTGCCGCCGCTGTCGCCCCACACCTTATGGAAACATAAGGTAGTGCCTTAAATTAGCGTGAATGAATTACTTCACGCGAAAAGACCACTGTCCAAAAGACGGGAAGGTCAATTTAAGGTGTGGGGCTAGTCAGAATATCAACCTGTCGCCTCATCACCAACAGCAGTTCATGCCTCCGAGCAGAGGTCAAGACAGGTTCACCCTTTCTTGCCCCTTGAGGCAGAAAGGGTTTTTTTGTGTCCATGAATCAAAAAGTCCGGAGCGCGCATCTCCGGAAGATCAGCTGTTTATTTCTCGCCGTTTGTCTTCTGAATATCGGATGGAGTTGGCCGTTCCATAAAAAAGAAGCACAGGAACAAGAAACAAACCTGCCGGTTGTTGACACTGGAACTGCGGCACCGACCGACCCAAAAGCCGAAATTAAAGGCCCTCCTCGTCCCGTCGCCGCCGATGTGACGGTCCTCGAGGTTTCTCGGGTCAAAGATTCCAGCGCGGATATCACCCGAAGCATTTCCGTGATCGATCAGGAAGATATCAAAAATTCTACCGCCCAATATGTACCCGAACTGTTGAAATCCAAGGCCGGGATCGTCGTAACGAATACAACGGGTAATCCCAAAGGGATGACCGTGGATATTCGTGGGTTTGGAGACACCAGCAACCGCAATGTTCTTGTCCTTGTAGACGGTCGGCGAACGAATCCGATGGATATTTCCGGGCCGGATTGGGCCGCCATCCCGCTTGAGACTGTGGAACGCATCGAGATCATCCGAGGGCCTTCCTCTGTGCTTTATGGCGATAACGCGGCGGGAGGTGTTATCAATGTGGTGACAAAAAAAGCCGGGGCGGGAGTTCATGCCAAGGCGGAGACTGAGATCGGACTGCATCAGTATAAGCGGACCGGGGGGACGGTTTCTGGATCGACCGATTGGGCGAATGGCCTTTTTCATTATGAAAACACGCAGGACGATGGTTGGCGCAACAACACGCAGTACTGGGCCAATGATTGGTCCGGCAAGTTTGGTGTTGGGCCGTTTTACGGTGCGGGGGTCAATTTTTCAGCGGGGCATCACATCGATCGCTCCGGATTGCCCGGGCACCTTTTTATGACGGACATGGAAAGTATTGGACGCGAGGGAAGCAAGACTTCCATGGATCACGCCTGGAGTCAGGAAACATATTTTACGGCAGATCCCGAGTGGAAATTCGAGTTGGGCGAGAACGGGTTTACACTTTCCGGTTTTAACTCGTTCCAGCGCCGGTTGAGTAAAGCAAATTATGTTTCCTCGAACAACGACACCCTGAACAATTTGGACTCTTATGAGTTCCAGCCCAAACTGAGCTGGGTGAGGCCGCTTACCGACTGGCTTACGAGCAAACTAACAACGGGCCTCGATTTTTTTAGTGGGACGAACGATATCAAGAACATTAATCTTGGGACGGGCGTGTGGTGGGATCCAAGGACTGAGACGTTCGCGACTGTCACCAAAAAGTCGTTGGACGTTTATCTTATCGAGAATCTTTCGATGTGGGATAAATTGCTGGTGAACATGGGATTTCGAGGGGGCTGGGCGAAATACCGGTTCGATCAGTCGGGTTCCACGACGAACCTCGATAGGGCGAGCATGCGGAACGCCTCATTTGATTTCGGCCTGGGATACAAGTGCTTCGAGCGATCGCTTGCTTATTTCGATATTTCACGCTCCTTCCGGATGCCTGCGACAGACGAATTTTACAGCACATGGAGCGGGTTGAACTCAGGGCTTAAACAACAGCAGGAAATGAATTATGAATTGGGTCTCCGGGATAATACGTTCAAGCCGGTGGAGATGGCGGCAAATATCTTTCTTGCCGATATCAAGGACGAGATCTATGTGAATCCTTTGACGCTCGCAAATACCAATTACGATTCGATGACGCGGCGTTATGGTTTTGAGCTCGAGTCCTCCCTGAAACTTTTTGAGAAACATTGGTACAATGCCAAGCCTTTCTTCAATTTGACCGTTCAGAAGCCTTATTTCAAAGGCGGGGTGAATTCCAACAAGATTATTCCGCTCGTTCCGGATTTTAAATACGCCACGGGGTTTGTGCTGGAACCGGTCAAAGGGCTGACGATTTCTACAGAGCTGAATCATATAGGAAAGCAGTTTGCCATCAACGACCAGAAGAATAATCTGGCGAAGCTTAAGTCCTATACCACCGTGGATCTCAAGGCGAGATACCGTTGGCGATGGGCAACGGCTTGGATCTCTCTGACGAACCTTTTTGATGAAAAATATTCCAGTTACAGTATCTCCAATTTTGCGGGTACGATGGAGGCCTACTATCCGGCGCAAGGACGAAATTTTGTCTCAGGCTTTTCGCTGGAGTATTAGAAGATCAGAAAAATTTATCACAAAGATGAAGCGGGAGTTTTTATGATCAAAGTGCTCATGTTGATATTTCTGACGGTATGCGGGTGCTTGACCAATCTTTATGCGCAAGAAGTGACGGGGCAGGGATGGAGTGTCCCCGTGCCGAGGCAGCGCTCAACGAGCGCGATCTCCATGACGGCGACAGGGACTGCTTACGACCCGTTGCGTTCGCCTTCGGAAACGTTGATTCCTGCGGCTATTCAGCATAAGAACGGAGAAGAAAGCAGGACACCTTTTCCTATTCTGACACCGAAAGTTATTGTCTATCCCCGGAAGGCCGTCCGAAGAGGATGGGAAGGTCAAACAGTGATTGCCGCGGAAGTTTTACCGGACGGTTCTGTGGGTCGGACAGCATTGGCAAAATCTTCCGGCCATGAAGTGTTGGATCAGGCCGCGGAAGAGGCCATTCAATCTTGGAAATTTGCGAATGAAACTGAAAAGAATGAACCTGTCCCTCAATATGTAGACATCCCAGTTACGTTCAAGCTTCAGGCCGAGGATTGACCTTGAGTTTCGCTAGTAGGAAGTTCTTTCTCCCCTTATTTTTTTTGGCAATGGTCCTCTTCGGAAGCCGTATGACCCTTGCCGAAGTGGATTCTGCTAGCCCCCAGAAGATCGTCTCCATTAATGTTTGTACGGATGAATTGTTGCTTCAGATTGTGGGGCCGGAGCGTGTAGCGGCCCTGACGAAATTCAGTGCCGACCCTGAAGTTTCGAGGGTCGCCTCTCAGATCAAGGACGTTAAAAGGATTCAGGGGGGGATTGAGAGTGTTCAGGCTTGCGGGCCGGACCTGCTTTTGGGCGGAAAATTCAGCCAGAAGGAGACGCTCCGTTTTTTTGGCCGTTTAGGGGTTCCCGTTCTGACTTTTGGTGTTCCAAAAAGTTTCGAAGACATTTACGCCGATATCCATAAACTTGCCGAGGCGGTGGGCGAAGCGTCCCGAGGTGATCAGATCATTCAAGGTATGCAAGCGGAGCTCGCGATGCTCAAACCGGATCCGAGTTCTAAAAAGAAGGCGTTCTTTTTTCAAAGCGGCGGAGTGGTTCCGGGTTCGGGGACATTCGAGAATGCGATAATGGAAGCCGCCGGGCTTGAAAATCTTGCGGCCACGATGGGTATCCGGGATTATGGGAGCCTTTCTTTGGAGAAATTGATCGAGATGAAGCCTGAGGTTTTGATCTTCTCAAGTGATCAGAAAGAAAAACCCACCATTCGAGGGGAAGTGCTCGGTCATCCCGCGATCCGGAAGGCATTGCCCCAAGTGAGAACCGTGACGCTTCCGTCGGCGATCCTGAATTGCGGCTCGCCCGCCTCCGTTGAGGCCGTCCGGATCCTCGTAAAGGAAACTAGTTTATGAGCTCCAAGCCCGGAAGTTTTGTAAAAGAAACGCCCGCCTGGCTCCTTTATGGGC
>JBAXGK010000195.1:0-4503 GCA_037139435.1 Candidatus Omnitrophota bacterium
ACGGCTATGAAGACAATAAATTCTTTGTCAAAAAGGATGGGCGGACGTTCGCAACGCACCTATTTATCGTGCTTCTGGTCGTCGAAACAACGGATGTCATTTTTGCCGTGGATTCGATCCCTGCCGTCTTGGCCATCACTCAGGATCCTTTTATCGTCTACACATCGAACGTCTTTGCCATTTTGGGATTGCGAGCCCTTTATTTCGCATTATCGGGGATCATCCGGCTTTTTCATTACCTCCACTATGGGCTTTCAGCAATCCTGGTATTTGTCGGTGCCAAAATGTTAATGACGGCAATTTATAAGGTCACGATCGGTTTGTCGTTGGCCGTAGTTGCAGCGCTTCTTTTACTATCTGTAGGTGCGTCCATTCTTTGGCCCCCGAAAGCCGTCGTATGTAAGGTGTCGGAAAATTAGATGAGCAAATATTCCATTCTCAAAGAATTCTGGGGATTTATGAAAGTCAGGAAAAAATGGTGGCTAACGCCGATCGTAATGGTTCTGGTGCTTTTGGGTTTCTTGATCGTGACAACTCAAGGCTCTGCCGTCGCGCCGTTCATTTATACACTCTTTTGATGGGGAGTTTATGGTTCGACATAAGGACAGTAACGCGATGACGTGAAGTGGCGCTCGCTAGCTACGATTGGGTGGATTTTTGTTTCTGGAAAACTTTGAACAGGATGAATCAAATAGAGGGGGTGGAATGTGGTGGCTAATTATGCAAGCCCGGACGAACAGATCCTTAATTGGTTGAGTAATTTTATTAGAAAACCAAGCAATGTGCCCGTGATAGCTGTATTGGTCGTCGGGGCATGGCTAGCGAGCGGCTTTTTTATAGTCAGCCCCGGAGAACAAGGAATCGTTCGTCAGTTCGGGAAAAAATTCCGGATCGCCAGCGCGGGACCCAACTGGCGGATGCCGTGGCCCATGGAAAAAGCGGATATCGTGAATGTGGAGCAAGTTCGTAGGATCGAGGTCGGTTTTGGCATGCAGAGTCGCGATGATACCGCGTATCGTCGTACCGGAGGCCGCTCGGATGCGATGATGTTAACGGGGGACGAGAACATGGTCGAAGCTCAGATCATTGTTCAATACAAGGTAAGCGATCCGGTGAAATATCTTTTCCGGCTTTTTGATCCTGAGGGGACGCTTTACACCGCGACGGAAGTAGCGCTTCGCGGGGCGGTGGGAAGGTCCACTATTGATGATGTTCTCACCATTGGGCGGCAAAAGGTTCAGGAAGAGACTCGGGAATTCCTTCAACGGTTACTGGATAACTATGAGTCCGGTCTCATGATCACGGAGGTCCGGCTTCAGGTGGTCGATCCACCGGACCAGGTCAAAGACGCGTTTCACGAAGTTGTCCGGGCGCGTGAAGATCGTGAAAGATTGATCAATGAAGCCAAAGGTTATCAGGAAGATCTTATCCCTCGCGCTCGCGGCGAGGCGCAGAAGATGCTGCGGGGTGCGGAAGGTTTCAAGGAGGAGCGTGTTCTCAAAGCTCAAGGGGATGTTGGCGGTCATTGAAATGACGTCAAATCTGGTCGGGGTGATGTTGGGGGTGCGGCTTGCCGGACACACGACTCCCCTTGATTTTTGCTGCGGACGCAGTTTTTCCATTCGCGTTCCGGCATAATCTGCTTCCTGTTATTTACTCACCGCTTCGATAGGATTTTCCTTCCAGGGCGAGAAACGTCCCGTTGAGACTCAGCCTATCCAGAATAGCCGTGGCTGTAGCCGGTTCAAAGATCTTCCCCCATTGCGAGGGCACGAGGTTTGTCGTGACGAGGGTCGGGGCGATTTCCGAACGTTTTGAAATGATCTGGAAAATCCCGTTGGCCTCCTCCTGGGAAGGGAACACATAGCCGAGTTCATCGAGACAAAGCACTTTGACCGCTGAATAATACTGGATCAGGGCATGCCGGTTCCTGGCGTTCTTGAGCTTACCGACGAGGTCGAAGCAGGTGATCGAAGTGACAGGAATCCCTTTCTGGATCGTTTCGTAACAAAGTCCCGTTGCCAGATGCGTTTTCCCCACTCCCGCGGGTCCGATGAGCACGAGATTGCGGATCTCCTCGACCCAGGGGGCGTTCGCGAAGGTCATGAATTTTTCCCTCGGCAGTCCGGGACTCGCGGTCCAGTCAAAATCCGCAAGCCGCTTGATGCGTTTGATACCCGAACGTTTGAGGAGGTATCCGATCCTGCGGGTTTTTCTAGTGATCAGTTCTTCCTCCAGAAGCGGCAGGAGATGCCGGATTGTCGTCTCGTCCAGTCCTGCTGGACTGGAAATGAATTCAAGGGCGTTCCATAGTTCTTCGATCCGGGTCATAATCGGCAAGCCTCCTTGGTTCGTAATTCAGGTGTAGTAATCGCGTGTCGCTGGGCCAGACCAGCGGCGCTTCGGCGTGTCCGGGCAGGTTCAAAAGACTTTCAAGCGCCTTGATCTTGTAGGTTTTCATTCCGTGCAGCTCTCGGATCGCGGAAAGAACCATTTCCCGGCCGTGGCTTTTGAAAAGCCGGAAGATCGCATAAGCCGCGTTTATCTTCTCCTCTTCCGTTTGGGCGTCGATGAAGATCTTCGCATGAGGGTCCGTGTCTTCAATAAGGCGAAGGATTCTTGCCAGCTTGAAAAGGGGGCTTCTTTCAAGCGCTCTTTCTTCATGCAAGGGATTCCGGATGGCTTCATTTCTCTTAAAACTTCTTCGGTGGGAGGCGACTTTTTTTGAATCCACATGGATCTCGACATGTTTCGTATCTGCGAGGATCTCGCAGGGACGGCCGGCACACCAGGAGGGTGCCGAATACCGATTGGCGTCGAATTCCGCAAGGAAGGTCTTGGAGATCACGGAGGGGATGATCCTTTTCGCAAGATAGGGACGCCCAGGAAGTAAGAGAAGCCGCTCCTCCGCGAGCATCTTGAGCGGGGTCTTTTGAGTGGAGCGGTGGATCTGCTGGTTGCGCCGGCACAGAAACCCAATGAATTTTTCGTTCAAATCCGAAAGGCCCTCAAAATTCTCGCCATAGAGCCACGTCCGGATGTCGCGGATCGGCCGCTCCACCCTCCCTTTTTCGTTGCCTGAGTACGGATTGCACACATGGATGGAAAAACCGTAATGTCTGGCAAAGTCCAGAAATTGGGCGTTGTATTCCAGAACGGGTTTTCTTTTGAGGATCACGGTCTTGACGTTGTCATAGCGGTGACGCCGGGCCAGCCCTTTGAGATGCTCGAAAACGGCCATGTGAGCCTCAAGGAAAAATTCAAGCGAGGTCCGCGGATAAAATTTTCCCCACGCGTAACGCGAGTAGGCAAGCACGTACAAAAACCCGGCGACCTTTCCCACGCGGGGATGATCAAAGTAAAACCAATCGATCTGCGCCTCTTCTCCGGGAAGAAAGCTCAATGCAAAATACGCTTTAGACGGCTTGCGCCGCTTTTCCCGGGTGAATCGCCGGACGCTTGAGTAACTGCCCTGGAATCCGTAGGACTGAAGCCGATCATAAACCTGGGAGGCTTTTAAACGCGGATATTCCGCGTACCAATGCTCCAGAAGATGCCGGAAAGGCGCAACCTTGGATGCTTTGGGGATAGGGTTTTTGGGATACTGCTCATTCAAAAGATGCTTGAGGCGAAGATAGCCGATCCCGAGTTTCTCGAGAATTTGCCTTCCTGAGAGCTTCTCGACTTGAACAAGGTGCAATGCCGTTTGCTTCAAAGACTCATCCTCTCCGGACATCTTGTATCCTCCTCGTTTTTATGGACCGTTTTTGAAAAACTCCGCTGAAAGATCGTAGCCGTTCCGTAATACCGGCAACCGGATCTTCTTCGGGGAGTAATTCTCCCATAGCACCTTCGAGGACCTCCATCGAGTTTGTTTTGTCAAACCCACCAGCAGCCATCTTCTCCCCTTCGTTAAGATACACCTATCTCCTTTTCTCTTATTGAGTTGCGTAAATATCGAGTTTGTTTTGTCAAACAGCTCGCGGCGACGAAGCACACGCATCCGGCTACGCGTTTTCAGGAGGTTTTCTTCTCGAAGGGTGGGATTTTGAAGACGTCTTGTCCGACTGTAACCAGGATGGCTTCTGAACCACTGGCGTGTCAGCTCGCGTTGATATCCCAGACAATCAGGATTCCGCTGGTACCAGTCGCGGATGTTACCGCTCCGGCGATGTCTTTGGCAGGCTTCGGCAGAGCAATACCGCTGTTTTCCTTTCAAGCGATGCTCGGGAAGAAACAATGAACCGCAATGCCGGCAATGGCGCCGTCGTCTTCGTCGGGATTTCATGGCAATCACCCCCTCCACGAAGAAGGGTAACAGCCAGCGAGAGATTATTTCAAATAAACCGTGGCCACCATAATCCCACTGCCTTCATCCAAAGCAAATAAAACAACCACCCCCAACATCACCCCGACCAGATTTGACGTCATTTCATTGACCGCCTACAATTCCTGTTCGTCGAGCCAGCGTTTTGCCTGCGGCTTCCTTCAGATTCCACCTCG
>JBAXGK010000196.1:0-4501 GCA_037139435.1 Candidatus Omnitrophota bacterium
ACGGGGTGTCGGGTTCAATCGGAATGGGGTGTCGCTTTCGAGCGGATTTCACACTTTCATGCTGATCGATCAATACGGCCAGGATCCCGCGCTGCTTAAGAACCTCAATGGAAGATCGCACAGCGCCTGATTTTTCTATGTTGGTTAGGTTCGCCGCTTCGCGCATTTCACGAATGTAACGATAGAGATAAGGGTTTTTTAGCGGACGACCCACGGCATGAACATGAAGTCCATATTTTTGGATGGGAATCGCAAGCCATTCCCAATTCCCAAAATGCGAAACGATCGCGATAAACCCGCCTTTTTTTTTCACCGCTTCCATGAGCGGCGAAACATCCGGCGATTCGATGTAGCGCTCAGGATGGGCGGAGGCTTCGGGCGTGCGCAGGAATTCAAAGACAAGCTTGAAAAGGTTCTGGATCGATTGCTCGGCGATCCGGAGAAGCTGCGCCTCGGTCTTTTCCTTTCCAAATGCCAGGCGAAGATTATTCAACATAGTCTCCCGCCGGATACCCAGAAACCGAACGGCCAGCATTCCCAGGTCGTCCGCGATCTTGTAGCTCACCTTGAGAGGGATGAGCCGGAGGAGGAATGCTAGGATTCTAAAGATGCCGTATTCGAGGAGAGAAAAAGTTTTTCGGATCATTTTATTCCGGCCTGCAAGGAATGGGGTATTTCTTCTTGAAGTATTCTTTCAGTTCATTTCGCCCCGCTCCGCTTTTCCAGTAAAGCTCCCGCTGTTTAGCTTCGCCCAACTTCGCATAAACTTCAACCTGAAGCATTTTAAGCGGTTGTCGATTTTTCGTAGCCGGAACTCTTCCCGAATTATGCTCACAAAATCGTCGCTCGATGTTGGCTGTATGCCCGACATAAGTTCTTTTGTCTTTGAGGCTTTGAAGGATGTAAAGATAAAACATAAAAAATAGGAGGAAGGCCCTGCTATTTATATTCTTGAAACGGGCCGCCTTGCGAAACAGGCGAGCCTCGCATATTTTTTAGCGGATCGCCCGAATTTCGGGCGAACCTCGCTCCAATTCACATATGTGAATTGGAGCGGGCAGCGGGAATCGAACCCGCATGACTAGCTTGGAAGGCTAGGACATTACCATTATGCTATGCCCGCATGAGATTTAAATCCCAAACGAGGGACTATTCTAACGAAGGAATGAAGGGTACGCTACTTTTTTTGATATCGCAAGCCTTGAGCCATGAGGCCTGTGGGCAAAAAAATACTCATGGCTTAGGGCTCATTGCTTTCGGCTGCTTGTACATAATCCCCGTCGCGAACACTATCAGACGCCTCGGGCTCACTTTCTCCGAATAGATCATGAGTTTGTTCCAAAAACCATAGATCCCCGAAGGCTGGCTCGACTTTAGGAATTTTCTGAGTGCAAATCGCGCGACATCTGAGGCTGAAGCGCTGAAGAACATCCTCTTCTTATCGATTCCGGCAGCCTGGTGGAAACGCGTGAGCGTATTTCCGGGGCAAAGACAAAAGACGCGGACGCCACGGCTCTTGCATTCGGCCCACAACGCTTCGGAAAAATTGAGCACGAACGCCTTGCTTGCCGCATAAATTGAGAGATACGGAATTGGTTGAAAACCGGCGGTGGAACCCACGTTCAAAACTCCGCCTGTTCCCCTCTCAAGCATTCCGGGAAGAAAAAGTCGCGTCAAATGCGTGAGCGCGTGAATATTAAGATCCAGCATGGCGCTCGTGTCGTCAAAGCTCGCCTCTTCAAACGGGCCGTAATGTGCAAGTCCGGCGTTATTGACAAGAAGATCGACGGTGATACCACTCTTCTGGATCCATGCAAAGAGTTCCAGCCGCTCTTCGAGCTGCGTCAGATCCTCAGGAAAAACATGGATCTTCACGCCAAAACGAATCTTGAGATCTTCCGCTTCTTGCTCCAATCGTTGGACATTGCGCGAGACGAGGACCAGATGGGCTCCCTGAGCCGCCAATTCACGAGCCAGAGCCTTTCCGATCCCGGAAGAGGCACCGGTGACAAGTGCGGTCACACCTTGAAAGGAGGAGATCATACGAGATGTCTCCCGGACATGGCGCGGGAAAGCGTGGCCTGATCTGTGTACTCAATGTGGCTGCCAACCGGAATACCACGCGCAAGTCGAGTCACTTTGATTTTGAAGGGCGCCAAGACTTTGGCAAGATAAAGCGCCGTCGTATCCCCTTCGGTATTGGGGTTGGTCGCGAGAATGACTTCCCGGACTTTCTTTTGCTTTACGCGTTCAAGTAAATCCTGAATGCAGATCTGATCCGGCCCGATCCCGTCCAAAGGCGACAGTGCGCCGAGGAGAACATGATAAACCCCGGGATGGCCGCCCGTTTTTTCGATCGCTGCGACATCCTTCGGATCTTCAACCACGCAGATAATCCCCTGGTCGCGACCCGGATCCGAACAAATATGGCAAATCTTTTGATCCGAGAAATTGTGGCAGACGCTGCAAAAGACGACGCTCTCGCGGAGCTGTTTGATGAGCTCCCCAAGCGTGAGCGCGTCCTCTTTATTCGTTTTCAGGAGATGAAAGACCATGCGCTCGGCTGAACGCTTACCGATGCCCGGAAGTTTGGAAAGCGCTTCGACCAACTTCGTCATTAATTCAGAATAGGCTTTCATGGCTTCGCTCTCCGAGAAATCAGTCTTTACGAATCACTTTGGAACCGTCGAAGATCTCAAGGGCCTTTGAAACAATATCGGGAACTCCTTCATCTTTAGTCGGGGTGGGATCATCGGCCGCTTCCCGGGTCGTTCCTTCGCGCTCGGTCACGACACACTGAACCCGGACTTTCTTGCCAAGCGCCTGGGCGAACGCGTCTTCAATGACCTGTTTGTTCAGCTCTTTTTCGAGCGTTTCTTTATGAAAGCGGAACTCCGACGGAAGCCCGAGGACGATCACCGAACCTTCCACTTCCGCAGGTTCGGCTTCGGCGAGATAAAGACTCAGGGACATGCGCTTCGCCTTTACAAGCTCGATCACTTGCGGCCACATCCTCTCGACTTCATTGAGCGTCAAGCCTTCGTTGGAAGAAGCTGAAGAAATGGACGTTATGGGGGACGCTTCCCGCTCTGCCGCAACTTTTGGAACAGCGGTTTCTCTCGGGGTATTATAAGAAGGAATTTCGACATCACGAACGATCGCCGCCGGTTTTAGCGGTTTTTTTTCCATAACCGGGACCGCGGAGCTAAGCTTTTGTCCGGAGGAGACGCCTTGGATCAGACCTTCGACGGATTTTAGCCCTTCTATATAAACAAGCTTGAGAAGTGCTGCCTCTACAAGCAGCTTGGGCGAAGCCACCGGCCGGCGCAACTGGATCTGCAGGTTTTGCAGGATCGAAAGGGCCAAAAGCAACTCGCTTTGCGGGAAATCAGCGGTTAGCTTTCGCAGCTTCACGATCATTTCAGGGCTCGCTTCGATCAACGCCTCGGCCTTGGGCGCGGTCTTCAAGACCAGAAGATGCCGAAAAACTTCGAAGAGGCCCTTCGCGAATTGCGCAAGATCGGCGCCCTCTTCGTAAAGCTTCTTCACAAGTCCGAAGATCTCTTCCCCTTTTTGCTCGCGAATCGCCGCAAGGACTGAAACATACATTTCTTCCGGCGCAAGCCCGAGAAGCGTCAGAACATCCTTTTCTTTAATTTGCCCCTCAGAAAAACTCGCCAACTGGTCCAGAAGACTTTCGGCGTCACGAAGCGCACCTTCTGTCGCCTTCGCGATCATAAACAGCGCGTTCTTCTCGAATTTTAATTTTTCCTTCCGAGCGATCTCCTCGAGTTTTCCGACCGCCTCGAGCACCGAGATCCTTTTAAATTGAAGCCGCTGGCAACGCGACAGGATCGTCAGAGGAACCTTGTGGGATTCGGTCGTGGCAAATATAAACTTCACATGCGCCGGCGGCTCCTCGAGAGTCTTCAAGAGCGCATTGAAGGCATCGCCGGTCAACGAATGGACTTCATCAATAATATAGATCTTGTAACGGCCTGCGGAAGGTTTGAATTTTACATTCTCGCGAAGCGTCCGGATCTCTTCAATGCCGCGATTCGAGGCGCCGTCAACCTCCAGCACATCCATGGAATTTCCCTGCTCGATCTCCTTGCAGGAAATGCATTTACCGCAGGGTTTTTCCGTGGGGCCTTCTTTGCAATTCAGGGCCTTCGCCAGAATGCGCGCGGTCGAAGTCTTTCCAACGCCTCGGGGGCCTGAAAAAAGAAAGCTCTGCGGCACGCGTTCCTGACGGATCGCGTTCTTCAAGGTCGTGGTGATGGTCTCCTGCCCCACGATCTCTTCAAATGTTTGCGGCCTGAATTTCCGGGCGAAGATCAGATATTCCATGACCGCTTTCTAGGAGAAATTAAATGCTTTCTTGGGGGTTGCGAGGCACCATGATGCGGGAAAACCGCTGTCTTTTCAACAAGTACTTAATGAGGACGTGGGAATGATACCATTGATCGTTACCCCCTGTGTGCAAGCGGGGCGGTAAAGA
>JBAXGK010000197.1:0-4485 GCA_037139435.1 Candidatus Omnitrophota bacterium
ACGATCGCGATCGATCTGGATGGTACTGTCGCGGACTGTGGGGATGTCGATTTTAGCAAAGTAGACAAGAAAAGCCCTCAGGAGTTCATGAAGGCGAAGCCGATACCGGGAGCGCTGCAGTCGGTCAGGAAACTGTTCAGGGAGGGACACACTATCGTATTCTTCACCTCCCGGGGAAAATCGAGCAAGGCCGTCTCAGAAAAGTGGCTCAGAAAGCACAAGTTCCCGTTCCATCACATTGAGATGGGTAAGTTCGTCGCCCATGTTTATATCGATGACCGGGCGATCAATGGATGCGATTGGAAGCGAGTGATGAAAGAGCTGAAGAACCCAAAGCTACCGGGCAGGTTGGCAAGAGAGAGGGGAAGGATCTGAGCGTGCAGTAAAGCGTTGAGTGATCCGGACGCGGAAATGATGAAAACGAAGCGTAAGGGATATTATCCCCCTAGTAAGGGCGATTACTGAGTAACGCGAAATAGATCAGGGGTCTTTACGGCCCCGCGGACGATCATCGTTCTCTAGGGAGGCCAAAAGCATGCCAATAAAATTCTGTTACACCGCAAAAGATAAAGACGGTCATCCTGTCGCGGGAACTGCCGAGGCCGAGGACAAGGAAAAAGCCCTGAATAAGATCCAGGAGCTGAGGGATCAGGGGCTGACGGATATTTCCATTGAAAGCGCTGAGGTATTCGAGAAAGAAAAGCCCCGTGTGAATGTAGCGGCCGTGGCTCCCTTATTGCAAACGCCCCGCGACAAATTTGACGATCCAGCAATAACGGCACAAAAGATCGAGGCTGAAGGCATTCCCGTCGTTATGCTCCCCGAAAGATCTTATCAGCGCCCGATTCCGCCCGCCGTGGACGAGAGCCTATTCGCCGGGCAGTCGGTTGTTATTGATCCGGCATCCAAGTTCCGCTTGAGCGCGCTGACTAAACTTAAAGCCGGCACTGCGGTCAAAGACATTACCGGGGTGACGAACTACAAGTTGAGAAAGCTGCCGGGCCTGCTTTTCCCGTTCCTCCTGGAGCGGGACCAGGTGAAGGAGGTCGAAAAGGATTATCACAGGGTGCAAATCGCGGAGGATCGATTGCGCCTTCTGGCCGCCGCCAAGGATTCTTCGCTTAGTTTTCTCGATTCGGAATTCCGCCTGCTTATGCAAAGAGACCTGTCCCGGTTCGCGGCGAAGCATTATGAAATCCGCTGTGTGGAAATGTCCGGCGATCTTTCCGTCTGTCTTTTTACCGCGGCGGACTGTGCTTATTTAACGGATCCGGCGTTAAACGTCCTGGCGGGATGGCGGATTCCCGCTCACGAAGGATGGGAGCTGAAGGACGGCGACCGGCGTGAGGCCCAGGATCCGGAAAAAATGGAGGCATGGCGGCTTTTCGGTCTCGAGCCCGGTGCATCTATCGAAGAGATCAAGAAACGGTACCACGAGCTGGCGAAGGAGCATCATCCCGACCTGCACCCGGGCGACCTTCGGCGGTCGGAGCTGATGCAGGAGATTAATAACGCGCATGAGATGCTCACCGGGGAACCGTCTCCGCCATTATCTGACAGGCCATTCGGAAGCGGCCGGAAGGATACGATCTGGGAAAAAAAAATAGGGGAAGTCACCCTTACAGAAGGGATTCCCATCACTTCTTCTATTATGGTGGGTGACGCACGTGACTGGATTTACGGGGCTGGGCTTTCGGATGACGGCAGCCGAATCTATCTGGGAGGGTTCTCCGGCAGAGTCTATCAGCTAACCGCGGACGGCCGGTTAAAAAGGATTTGGGCGACCCCTCCGGACCCCTTCATGCCTCAGTCCAATCCATTTGTAATGGGAGTACGCAATGAGATCCTTAGCGTTCGGGAACGCGGCGGTTATCTTCATATCTTAAGCAAACAGTACCTCTATGTTTTGCAGGAAGATATTTGCCTGCACACGATTCATACCGGAAATGCACAGGTGCATTGGTTCCCCGGAGGATGGCTTCTCCAGCGGGATCAGCAGATCCGTGTTTATCAGGATTCGGGCGAGCTTTCCGGGGAATTGTTCCTGAAGAATAAAGTTCTCCAGATGGCTTTTAAAGACGGGCACCTGCTTCTGCAAACCGCCCGCGAACTGGTAGACATCTACAGCGGCAATGATAAAGATGGGAATTCCGCTGCGGGAACAGCCGGGGTGGCGGACAAGGAAAAAGCTCTGAATAAGAACTGGGAGCTGAAGGAGAAGGGGACGAAGAGTCTTTCCGTGGATAGCGCCGAAGTCATAAAGGAAGAGGTCTCGACTCCTTCTTCAAAGCAAAAAAAGTGTCCTTGTTGCGGAGTGGAATTCGCCGTGATGCCGGTAAGAAGACGCAAGTGTATTCATTGCAAAGAATTCGTTTATGTTCAAAAAAATCGGTTGATTACAAAAAAAGAGTATGAAAAGAAAAAACGGATAGCGGCAGACGGGAATTGGGCTAAATTGAGCTTGGAATTTCATGAGCTCATGAAAGTCGGGGACTGGCAAGGCATGGGCATCAACTCTTTTCAGAAGGCGCTTCAATTATGTAAAGAAAAAAGGGATTATTTTCCGACTTTGCAGAGATCCGCGGAATATGCCCTGAGGGATCTTAAAAAAAACGGGGTACAACGCGTTAGGATTTTGGGCGGCGGCGGTTGCCCCGCGTGCGAAAAAATGAAAGACACGGTTTATCCTATAGCGATTGCGATGGCTGAAATGCCTGTGCCTTGCAAGGATTGCAGCTTTCAGCTTTATAAAGACTCAAAAGCGGGCTGGTGCCGGTGCTTATATGTGGCCGAGTTTAAATAGCGCCTTCTGTCCTACGGGTGGACGCGAGCGGCTTACGGCGAAAATTTGCAGATTTTTCCCCGGAATGGCAGGAGGGAGTTTATCATTACTTATCTATCCGCTTTTGAACTGAGGAAGATTGATCGCGGTGCAAGGTCAGGCTGAAACTAAAGAGACGGGATGGCGGAGAAATGGGGCTGGACAAGGCTTTTTCTAAAAACAGCGTGCTCTCGGAGCTGGCGTCAGCGGCAATGCTCTTCCTTCGCGATGAGAAGGTATTGATCAGCCCGTCCTATCAGGCGGGGCAGCAGCTGCTTGGTAATCTCGCCCGTGCCGGCATAAGCTTCATTAATTTCCACGTCGCGACCATTCCTTCTCTTGCCTCCGGGATTGCTGAGGCTCTCATAGCGACAGGGGGCCTTAAGCGGCTCCCTGCTTCTGCCATCGGTATAGTGATCGAAGATATCTTCAACGGGCTTTCCGACTCCAAAAGTTTATCCTATTTTCAAAAGCATCCCATCAATATGGGCATTATTCGTGCGCTTTCAAGAACGATCTCGGAGCTCCGGCTGTGCGGCATATCCTCTTCAAATATTCCTCAAAATTGTTTCCCGAGTCCCGCGAAAGAAAAAGACATCCGAGCGCTTCTTTCGGAGTACGAAGCTGTCATGGGAAAATGGAATTTTCTGGACGACGCCGGCTTGATCGCACTCGCTCTCGACCTCATCAATAAGGGAGAGACACCCGGCGGGAAAAAGTACTATATCCAGTCAAGCTACGCCCTACGGGGACTCGAGCGGGAGTTCATCGAAAAGTTATGCGGTGGAAGTCTGACCGTTCTTCCGGATGATGCCGTGGTTTCTCTGCCCCGGCCTGCGGGGTGCTGGGATGTAGTGCGAGGAAAAGATCCCATGCCGCCCAAAACAGATATCGAACGGCTGCCGTGGCTTTTCGCCACGCGCAAAGCGCCGGCCGCTTTCAAGGACGGAACAATCGCACTTTTTAGCACGCTCGGGCACCGGAATGAGATTCGTGAGGTACTCAGGCGCATTGTCGCCGGCGGGATTCCGGTCGATCAGGCGGAAATCGTGCACACGGATCAGAAGACCTATGGAGACCTTATCTATTCCGTTTGCGAGAAATTAAATATCTCCGTCACTTTCTCCGAAGGGTTCGCGGGGCATTTAACGGGGGCGGGGCGGGCGCTTATGGGCTTTCTGCTCTGGCTCAAGGATGATTTCGGGGAATCGCATCTGCGGCGTGTACTCGAGTCCGGAGGATTTCAGTGGAAAGGGGCGGAGAAAGAAACGCCCGCATTATCATCCCTGGCATATGTCTTGAGAGTATCGGGGATCGGATGGGGACAGGACCGCTATGCGATGGTTCTTGCGAAAAAAATAGAAGAGTTCAAAAAAGAAGCCGCTGATTTGCTGAAAGAGGGGGAAGATCCCTCCGAGGAGTTTCTTCAAAACAAGATCAAGGATTTTTCAGTCTTGAAAGAGATTTGCGAAACCCTGCTGGCGCTCGTTCCCAAAGAGGACAAGGACGGAAAAGTCGAGTTCCGTGAGATTTGTAAAGCCTGCACAGGATTCCTGGAAGCGCATGTCAGAGTGACGGGGGAGAACGATGGCGCTTTTAAGGCCTCAGCCCTGCGCGAACTTGAAACGCTGGCGGAAATGGCTGAAAGCAAAATGTCTTTTGAG
>JBAXGK010000198.1:0-4480 GCA_037139435.1 Candidatus Omnitrophota bacterium
CACCTATTTTAAGTATTCCAAAATAGGTGTGACCCCTTTTTTATTTGGGGTGGAAGGAACTAAGGTCGAAGGCTTTCCACTCTTCGTAGGGCGTGCGCGAAAGAAGCGCCGTCACCACCTCGGCGGGGTCCTTATCCTGGAAGAGCATGTTGTAGACCTCGTTCATGATCGGCAGTTGCAGGCCTTCCTTTTCACAAAGCTGGTGCACACTGAGCGCCGTATCCACGCCCTCGGCGACCATGGCCATTTCTCCGAGAACGTCTTTGATCTTCCGTCCCTTGCCAAGCTCGCGACCCACATGAAGGTTCCGACCGTGCTTGGAAAAACACGTCGTAATGAGATCCCCGATCCCGGAAAGTCCGAAAAAAGTGTTCGGATTTGCGCCGTGCTTCACCCCGAGCCGGACGATCTCGTAAAGCCCGCGGGTGATCAGACCGGATTTGGTATTGTCCCCAAACTTAAGACCGTCACAAACTCCCGCCGCGATAGCGATCACGTTCTTGAGCGCACCGCCGAATTCGACCCCCACCAGGTCTTTCTGGACATAGATCCGGAATTGCGGATCGCGGAAATGCTCCTGGACGTATTGGGCATGTTTGGGATCTTCGGAGGCCGCGACAGTCAGTGTCGGGATCTTGCGCGCCACTTCTTCGGCATGCGAAGGGCCTGACAGCACAACAACGGGAAGATTCTTCCCCAGGACCGAGCGGATGATCTCCGAAGGCCGGAGGCAGGTCTTCTTCTCGATCCCCTTGGCTGTGCTCACAAGGATCTTGCCCTGATAGGAAAACTCTTTGATCTTGAAGAGAACATTGCGGAGGTATTGTGAGGGAATAGCCAACACGAGCACGTCGCCGAAATCGACGGCTTCTTTAAGGTTGGATGTGATCCGGAGATCCTTGGGCAATTTCACACCCGGAAGGAATTTGATATTCTCCCGTTCTTCTTGGAGCACCCCCGCGTAATCCGCAAACGCGGACCACATCATCACTTCATTGCCCCGGCGAAAGTTCACGAGCGCGAGGGCCGTTCCCCACCCGCCGTCTCCCAAAACGGTTACTCTAATATTCTTAGACATCATAACTTTCTCCATCTTGCGCCACCTTATTATTCGCCCGCACAACGCGCAGCGGTCAACACACAACATTCGCTGTCTTTATTTTTGCGCCCTGAGCTTTTTACTTTGCGCTACTTATATCACTTACAACGACAGCGTTTCCTGAGCAGAACATGCTCCTGAACGACTGACTTGATCTCGGCGGGAACGCGGCAAGGCTTCATGGCCTTCGTCACAAAGACGTGTACGGTATGCCCTGTCGCGACCGGAAGCTGGGTCTTCGCATGGCTCACTTGGTATTCGAAACGCAATGTGCTGTTGCCAATCTCGGCGACGCTTGTCCGCACCGTAATGTCATCATCATAAGTGGACGGCGCGAGATAATTAACGTGGGCCTCCGCGACAGGAAGATAGATTCCCTTTTTTTCGCATTCCGTGTACGGGAACCCGAGCGCCCGGAAATATTCGGTGCGCGCGGCCTCGAACCATTTCAGATAGTTCGCATAATAGGCGATCCCCATCTGGTCCGTGTCCGCGTAAAGCACGCGGGTGGGATAATCAAAGTAGTTCATTGAAAAAGGCCTCGCTTCGTCTGGATCTTCTCTTTACGCTCGCCGGCGAGTTTTTCAAGCAACTCGCGCTCCGATTTGCTCAATTTCGTAGGGATCTCGATATCCACCTTCACATATTCCTCCCCGCGCCTGCCTTCCATCCCGAAGGCGGGAACGCCCTCGCCTTTGATCTTAAGGACCTTGCCGGCCGGCGTACCCGCCGCGATCTCGAGGCCCGTCTTTCCCGTAAGCGTCGGCACCTCCACCTCGCCACCAAGCACCGCAACCGTATAAGGGATTAAAACCTCACAATAGATGTCGTGGCCCTGACGTTCGAAGGTCTTATTCTTTTTTATGAGCACTTGGATATAGAGATCACCTCGGGGCGCGCCGCCTTGCCCGGCCTCGCCTTCACCGGTCACGCGGAGCCGTGAGCCGTGCTCAATACCGGCAGGGATCTTGACCTGAAGCTTGCGTGTTTTTCGTACGCGTCCCTCTCCATGACAAGAAGGACAGGGCTTCTCGATCGACTCCCCTTCGCCATGACAGCGGGAACAGGTCCTGCGGAGCGTGAAAAAACCCTGGGAGACTCGAACTTCTCCTCGGCCTCCGCAATCCGTGCAGACTTTCTTTTTGGAACCTTTTTCCGCGCCTGTCCCCTGGCATTCGCCGCAAGTTTCCTTACGCGGGATCTCAAGATCAAAGGTCTTGCCGGTCAACACCTCGGCGAGTTCCAGTTCGACGGTATATTCCAGGTCAGAACCTCGTTGCCCGCGACCATGTCTTCTTCCGCCGCCTCCGCTCCCCCCAAAAAAATCTTCAAAAAGATCACCAAAAATATCACTGAACCCGCCGAAGGCGTCCTGAAAGCCTTCGAAACCGGAAAATCCTGCGCCACCCATGCTGTGGCCGAACTGGTCGTAACGAGCCCGCTTGTCCGAGTCGCTTAATACAGCGTAGGCCTCCGCAGCTTCTTTGAATTTTTCTTCGGACGCTCTATCCCCGGGATTACGATCAGGATGATATTGGAGTGCAAGCTTGCGGTAGCTCTTCTTGATAGTTTCCCCGTCCGCAGTCCGGACCACACTCAACACTTCATAATAATCACGTTTTGTCATGATTCCTTCGGAATTGCGCAACGTTCTACGCTCAACGCACAACGTTTTAAATCTGGCTTCTCCGTTGCGCGTTGCCCGTTGTGCGTTGCGCGGGCTTTAGGTGATCTCGTCCTGTTTATCGTCGGAAGCGGATGCCTCCGCTTGGGGTGACACTCGAACGCGAACTTTGGCGGCCCTAAGAAGACGGTCATGGAGCATAAAACCGGGTTCCAGCTCGTCAACGATCTGGTCTTCCTTGCCTTCTTCGGTCACATGCGCGACCACTTCGTGTAAATGGGGATCGAACATCTGACCCGCAGTCTCGACCCGCTTAAGACCATACATTTTGAGAATATCGGCCAGCTGTTTTTGAACTCTTTCTACACCAGAAATGACCGTCTTCAAATTCTGCCGCAAATCCTCATAACCGGAAGCGTTCGCTGAAGCCGTGGTTGCGTGACCCACCGCCCGATCAAAATTATCCAGGACAGGGAGAAGGTCTTTTAAGATCCGCTCTTGGCTGAATTTGATGAAGTCCTCTTTATCCCGAGCATTCCGTTTCTTCGCATTCTCATAATCTGCCGCAGCAAGCAGAAATTTCTGGCGCAATCCTTCGAGCTCTTCGACCTTTTTCTTGAGATCTTCATATTCCTGCGCCGAAACTTCAACCTTATCATTCGGGACGAGTCCCTTCGAACCCACGGAGTCGTGCTTCTCCGCGCTCGAATCCTGGGGATTCTTTTCGTGAGGATGATTTTTTTTGTGGTGACTCATCAGGCTTCAGATTCCCTATGTTCAAGAATATCGCCTACCGCTGCAGCCATGCGAGAAACCAAAGGAATGATCTGGCGGTACGCCATACGTTTGGGCCCCAGGATCGCGATAACGCCCTGACGGTTCTTTCCCGCGGGATAGCGCGCCGTCACGATGGCACAATCCCTCAAAGCTTCATGCGAATGCTCGTGACCGACAGACACCGAAACATGTTCCGGATTCGCGTGCGTGAGAATCCACTGCATCAACGCAACTTTTTCCTCAAAAACGCCGAGCAGATTTCTGATTTTCCGAACATCCTGGAACTCCGGTTTCTCAAGCATATAGGACAAACCCTGCAACGAAAGCTTGAGTCGACCCGGCTTTTCAAACACTGGGGCTTCCGCGAAGGGCATTAAAGTCAATCCGATTTCCTGGGAAAGCGAGGAAAGCAGGAGTGAAACATGGTCCAGAAACTCCTCGATTCTTTCATCCCCCTCCTTAGAAACAAGCTCTCCTTCCAAACGGTTCAAAGGTTCTTCGGAAGCAGCTTCAAAGGAAGTATGATCCAGATAATAACGATAGCCATGGTCCGTCGGTAGACGACCGGATGAGGTATGCCTGTGTGTCAAATAGCCCATTTCCTCCATGGCGCCCATTTCATGACGGATGGTCGCGGGAGAAAAAGAGATGGCGTATTTTTCAGCGATCGAGCGAGAGCCCACCGGCTGGGTGGTCTCGATATGGGTCTCGATAACACCCCGGAGGATGTCGTTCTGTCTTAGGGATAAAGTTTCCATCGTCCCAATACCTTTCAATTTTTACGCGGCGGTTCCAATACTTATCAATTTCCGAAAAACGGAAATTGGGCTATCCCGACCGCCATTCATATAACGAAAGTCATCATTGGGATAGGCCGGGTATGATAGCAAAAAATTGGCTTTATGAGAAGCAGACGTTATCACCCCAATCGGGATAGGGGAAAACAGGATGTCCTGTCCTTCCCCTCCCACACCACCGGA
>JBAXGK010000199.1:0-4465 GCA_037139435.1 Candidatus Omnitrophota bacterium
CAAGTCGTCAAGAAATGGGATCTCCTTGGCCGTCAATTCCCCGAGATTCGCATGGGCACCAACGTTTCGAAGATCCTTAAGACTTTTTGCCATTTCAGCAAGCCGGCTAGGAATCTCTCCTCGTTGTGCTAAGTCACTTAGTCGTTGCGACAGAGATTCCCCCTTTGCTTTTCGATCTTCACATATCTTATCTAATACTCGCCCTAACAAAACTGCGAAAGCATTCGTATCTATTGAACGAACCTTTAACGCTGCTTCGTACGCTTTTCTCACTTCTTCAGGTAGCCCACGAATAACATCCGGCTCTTTGGGATATAAAATATGCTTAACGACATCAGCATCGGGATCGTCCCAAGGTCCAATATTGGAATGTCTAAGCATTACCCTTTCGCAAGCCGGACATCTAACCAACTCATAATAATCCACAGCTTCATCCACAACATCGCCGTCAGAATCCGTAATCGGATCAGCCTCAGAATAGCTAGCCACAATTTTCATGGGGGCTTTATTCCCGCAATGGCTGCACTTAATCGTAGGGGTGAAGTTTTCATCCTTTGCAGACACGATTGTTTTCTCCAGTGTGTTTAAAGTTTTCTTCGATTGGAAATCCGTAAATTCTAGGAACACATCACTTAATTCTATTCCCTACCCGTAGAGCGCTTGAAACTCTAGTCTGTAGCCGACAGCTAAAAACTATGAGATTCCAACCTGCATCCCAGGCTATTTAATACGCAGAGTCTCTGCTTAGGCGGAAAAAGTTTCAAGGAAAATTATGGGGTTTTCCCAAAGGAACGGATGTCGTCTTTTGCATAAAATGTGAGATTTAGAATATATTCAGTTGCGAACAGGCCGGCTCCCCCGCCTGGGGGACCTTCGCAATTGGCTCATGACCTCGGGAGAGGTGGAAATCCTCATGATCCTCGTTAAAGGACTACCGTTTGCTCTCGTTTAACTAGTGCCTTTAGCATCCCAGAGGGAAACACCGACTCTTTCCTTCTCCAGCTTTGTCTCTCTGGCAATCGCAAAAATCAGAATGACGCAAAAGAATATTGATGAAACCACCGTGCCAACATTGATTCCTCCCTTCGCCGTCGGCTTGGTAAGGAAATCGCCAAAGGTGGCTCCAAACGGCCTTGTTAAAACAAAGGCCAGCCAGAACAGGAATGTTCCAGAGATTTTCGTAAAAAAGTGCGCCAGAGTGATCACGACAAGCAACCCGGTTATTAGAATTGCACCGCCTTGAAATCCGAGCCCCAAATTATCAGCAATAAAGTCTCCCGCTGCTGTCCCGAGTGTATTTGCGATCAAAAAAGCCACCCAATAAAAGATCTCTACAGACGGCTTCGTAATATATTCGACCTTGATCGATCTTTCTTTTTTATGCCAAATGGCCAGAGCGATCAACAATAGCACTATCGAAACAGCAGATCCCGCTGCGTACCCAAGTCCTAAGGTGCGGTCTATGAAATCAGATATCGCTGTGCCAGCAATGGCGGAAGCGGTAAAAGTCAGCCAGTACGCCAACGAATGGTAACCTTTCAAGAGGAGTTTAATGACAAGCAATAAAAGAAATAAACTCATGAAGATCGCTATCGTCGTTCCATAACCCAAATTGAAGGTCATGGAAAACATATCGGCACCGGTTTCCCCTAAGGTCGTTGATACTATTTTAATGACCCAATATAAAAAAATAATGTGGGGAACTCTGTTCTTTAAGGCTGTATTCACAGATGCTTTCTCCCGTTTTCTCTACCTCTTAAACTGTCGCATCATCCCAATAAACTCCGCATGCATTCGCAGGTATCAAAATTGGCATCATTTAGCATAGGAAGCGTGGATTAATTTTCGGGTCAAGAATGCTGGCGTTACGCTTAACTTTTCTCATCACCGGACTTTTAAACAGGCTTAGCCGCTTCATGCGCTTTTTTTTCGGCGCAGTCCGCAAGACGGTTAGCTTTACGTATGGCTATGTTCTTTTCTTTCGTCTTTTCCTTTTTGCCAAGGTTGCCAAACCAATCCCCGAATTGGTCGACTAGATTATCCTTCGTGCAGTCTATTGCGTAGGCAGTCGCGAAGGTTCCACCAAGCATCAAAATGAGCACCAAAAACACAATGACGAATTTACGCATAGCTTTGTCCCCTGCGCCAGTTGAAATCTTCAGGACAATCGACCGATATTGACCGTTATTGTTTCTGAAAATCTTTATCATCAATATGAAACTTATGAAGCATTCTATGAAAAATAGGCGAGAAAACGACGCCCATGACGGCGATAAACACAAGCCCGCTAAAGAGCGCATAGGCCGATGCAAATACTTTTGCGCCTGTATTGGTCAGTGGGTTGACCGGGCCCATGCCCCCTAGGATCATCGACGCATTTAAGAGCGAATCGATCCAAGTTAAACCGGCAAACCAATGATATCCGGCAACTCCAATGAACAAGGCCACAAAAATCAACAGGAGAGCCAGTCCAAAACACAGGACCAGTCTTTTTATGAATACCGAAATCGGCGCTATGTTTTGATGCTTTTGTTCGAACATGTTTTAAACCTCCGTTTGTAGAGAGATGTAAACCCGATCGGAGAAACTAACTCTGTTTTCGAGAACTAGGCTACTTCGCCCTAAAATCTGGGCAAGGTGAAGATGAACTTACTGCCTTTTCCGACTTCGCTCTCCACCCAAATCTTTCCCTTATGGAGCTCGATAATATCCTTACTGATAGCAAGGCCCAATCCGGTCCCTTCTTGTTTTTCAGCCGCAACACGTTCAAATTTATTAAACATTTTCGCAAAAGATCCTTTAGGGATGCCTGGCCCTGTATCGGCGATCTCAAAACGAACTTCCCTTGAGCTCCCCGTCAGATTGATCGTAATGCTTTCCCCCTCCGGCGTGTATTTTATGGCATTGTTTACAAGGTTGATGACCACTCGGATGAGCGCATCACGATCACCCAATAGCACCCCTATGTTGGGCGGAATCTCTTTTTGAAGAGTGATCCGCTTTCTTAAAATCTCTTTTTCATAGATCTTTAACACTTCCGTCACTAAAATTCCGAGGTCCATATCTTCTTGCCGTAATTTCATTTTTCCCGCTTCTATCTTTGAAAGATCCAGAAGATCGCCCACTAAACGAATAAGCCGCTCCGTGCTACGTTTTCCGATCTCAAGAATTTCTCTTTGTTCACCGCTTACATCTCCGGCGAGCCTATCAAGGATTAGACCCATAGATTCTCTAATCACTCCCAGAGGATTTTTGAGCTCGTGGGAAACCGTGCTAACAAACTCAGATTGCATATCCGCGAGCTTTTGGATTTCATCGCTAACCTTCTGAGTCGTGATCACTTGCTGTTGTTGTTTCTTGAATCTTACCTGTAAGTTTTTGAGAGTAAAAGAAAACGCCAAAAGGAAGCCCAATAGTGCGATTCCGTTCCAATAGGCAAAAATGGGGTGCGTATACAAATGCCCACCTAAAACATCCCCGCAAAACCAAAGGATTGTGCAAAGAACAGCCGCGAAAATTCCGGAAGGTCTACTGAAATACCAGGAAAAAAGCGCGATTGCGGGAAGGTAAAAAACCGTGAGTGAGATTTCATCTTTAGTAGCGTAGTCGATAAACGCCACAGCTAAAATCCAGGCGACCCCTAAAACCCTTGAGGCAAGACGATGCTTTTCCAAATACTGTTCCAAATCCAGCTGCCATGTCATAAATCGATTCCTTTCGAACTTGGGACAATTTAACGCCCCAAAGTAAAAGGCTCTGCGTCGGCTGTATTGTGTCATAAAACTCCCCCTTCCGTGGGAAGTCTTAAGACATTCCGATTGTCTGCTGTATATTTTCCAATACGTCGGAAAAGTCGAAAGGCTTTGTCATATAATAATTCGCGCCTATTACTTTCCCAACGATACGGTCCACGTCCGATGCATTGGCCGTTAACATGATGATCGGTATCTTAGCAATCTCCTCGTCATCATCCTCGCGAACCGCTTTACAGACTTCTCCACCCGGAAGATGCGGTAACATTAAATCTAAAATGATCAAATCTGGGCGGATTTGACGTATCAGGTTCAAGCCTTTCTCACCATCGTCGGCAATCTCCACAACAAATCCGGCTTGGCGAAGGCGAAAGGCCAAAAATTTACTAATATTCCCTTCGTCTTCGACAATGAGAATCAGCTTCCCATCTCTCTTCTTTCTCGCCATGATGTTTCTCCTCTCCCAGTAAAAGCATAGCCCTTTCAACGTTACAGAGAGATGAATTCCAGATTACATTTTCTTCATCTCGGCCCTCTAACGACTGTGCAGCACCCGCGAACAGATCAAATCCGAACATATTGCTGAAGCTATTCAATACAGAAACCCGGACCGGTCCCAATACCAATCAATCGAAACGTAACTGAGATTGGGGCCGTCTGACCTGCCCCACTTAGTTGTACCAGCATGAGTGAGAGAGTGGCTGCCGGTTTGA
>JBAXGK010000200.1:0-4449 GCA_037139435.1 Candidatus Omnitrophota bacterium
CTGGATCCGCTCAAGAAAACATTTCTGGGCGATACGGAAGGCATTGTGTTTGCAGATAATGAAAAGGCATTTAAAAATGCCATTAAAGGATCCAGCTATCGGGAATACTTCAGGGATTTGTTCGGCGGTGATTTTGGCCATTGCACTGAAAAAGGCAATCGTCTTTTAGCCAAGAACATCGCGGACACGATTCTCCGGGAAGTGTTTAATAAATAAAGCGAGATTAATCCCAATTTGCCTAAAACATCATTAGTTCAAAAAACAGCACTTATGCTCTTAGGATTAATGCTGACGGGTGTGATTCTGGAGGTGGGATTGCGCTTGGGCGGGTTTGTATTAACCTCGATCCAGGAGCACCGGAACCGCATCTCGATCAGCCGGAAGGGAAGTTACCGCATTATGTGCCTGGGTGAATCCACGACAGCCGGGCAATACCCTCTCCACCTTGAAGAAATACTTAATCAGCGCAATATTGGCATCAAATTTAGCGTAATTGATAAAGGGCTTTCCGGGGGCAGAACGAATACCATCCTATCTCTTCTGGAAGCCAATCTTGATGCTTATCACCCTGACATGGTAGTTACGATGATGGGGATTAATGATACGGGTAAACACATGCCGTACGAGACCTTTTCCGACTCGAAGGTTAATAACTTTTTTAAATCATGCAGGACTTATAAGTTGGCCAGGCTTCTCTGGCTGCATCTTACGATCAAGCTTCAAGAATTCAAGCGACACAAAGCTCTTCCAGCAGGAGCTCCGGAGGAGGAGGGCGGGCCTTCGAAGGAAGTATTGTTAGAACATGATAAGATGATCCAGCTTGGGAAGACCTGCCGAAACCAAAAAAATTTTTTTGAAATCGAAAAGTTTTGCAAAGATGCCATAGAAATCGATCCGCAAAACATCCGAGCATATATTTTGCAAGGAACCTGTTACCGGGAGCAAGGCAAATTCTCTGAAGCTGAAGCGGCATATGGAAAAGCCATAGCCCTCGATTCTCAAGACGATAAGGCGTACATTGAATTTGGGGGTTCTTGCCGGAAGCAAGGCAGGTTCACCGAAGCTGAAGAGCTATATAAAAAAGCCATAACTCTCAATCCTGAAGGCGACAATATATATATTGAGCTTGGAGATACTTACCGGAAACACGGTAAGTACTCCCAAGCTGCAGAGGCATTCAAAACAGCTTTAGAAATTAATCCTAAAAACAGACAGGCCTATTTCGAACTAGGAAATTTTTATCGAAAACTGGGCCAATATTCTGAAACCGACGAGCCATCCCCGAGGGCTCAAGGGCTCAAACCCAAGAGTTGTAAAGAGCAAGCCACGCTCGGAAAACCTTATCAACAACAGGAAAGATATTCTGAAGCCTTGGAATTGTTGCAGAGGCACATAATGTTTTATCCCCAAAGTGATAGAGCCTACGGGGCCGTCGAGAGCGTTTATAGAGATATGGGGAATTCAAGGCTTGCCGAAAAATACAGCGACAAAGCAAGGAAGTTAAGGTTAGGCTTTTATGACCCAAGCACAGCGACCCATTACCATAAGCTGCGAGAGATCCTGAGGAAAAGAGGTGTCTCTTATGTTTGCGTTCAGTATCCGATGCGCGATCTGGAATCGCTTAAGAAGGTATTCCGGGGAGATACCGAAGGAATCATTTTCGTAGATAATGAAAAGATCTTCAAGGACGCTGTCCGGAAGGAGAGCTATGCAGCCTATTTCGGGGATATGTTCGGCGGCGACTTCGGCCATTGCACCGAAAAAGGCAACCGCCTTCTGGCGGAGAACATTGCGAATACTATTCTCAGGGAAGCCTTTAACAAATAAAATGAAATTCCCACGATTTTGAAAAATCCAACCCTTATACAAAAAACATTCCTGACCCTCCTGGGAATGATGCTGGCCCTTGTGCTTCTTGAGGCGGGATTGTGCCTGGGCGGGTTTGTATGGACCTCGATCCAGCAACACCGGCACCGCGCCTTGATCAGCCAACGAGGGACTTACCGCATCCTGTGCTTGGGTGAATCCACCACGGCAGGGCAGTATCCTCCTTTTCTTGAAGAAGTCCTTAATCAGCGCAAGACGGGTATCAAATTCAACGTGATTGATAAAGGAATTATTTCGACCAACACAGACGTTATCGTGGCTCAGCTCGAATCCAATCTTGATGCTTATCATCCCGATATGGTTATTACGATGATGGGGATCAGTGATGATGTAGCTCACACGCCCTATGAAACCACGCCCAATTCGAAATTCATTAATTTTTTGAAATCTTGCCGAACGTATAAGCTGGCCAGGCTCTTTTGGTTTCGCCTTATAATAAAACCTCAAACACTTGGCGGGTCCCGGCCCTTCTCACAGCAAGTTGTTAAAAAGGATGCTGTTGAATACAAGAGGCTTGTTGAACAGGGGAACGCTTACCGGGGACTTCGCAAATTTCCTGAGGCTGAGGAAGCCTATGGGAAAGCCATCGAGATAGATCCAAAGAACGATTGGGCGCATGTGGAGCTAGGAGACAATTATGGGGATCAGGGCAAGTACCCTGAAGCTGAGGAGTCGTACCAGAGCGCCATTGCGCTCAATCCCAAAAACGACCGGGCATATTTCGAATTAGGAGATGCCTGTGAATACCAGCGCAAATATTTTGAGGCGGAAAGAGCATACAAGAAAGCCTTTGACCTTAATCCTCAAAACGAGAGAGTGTGTTCAAAGCTGGGGCTGTTTTACCAACGCCAGGGTAAATACTCTGAAGCTGTAAGATCATTCAAAGAGTTCATTGAGCGTAATCCCCGCAACGAGGCGGCATATGAAGCTCTCGGGGTCTTTTATGAGGCGTTGGGTGATTCCGAGCTTGCAGGGGAAAGCATCAAGAAAGCTAAAGAGCTGAGACTCGCACATTACGGTTCCAATACGGCGGCCAATTACCGCGAGCTCAAAACGATCTTAGACAAAAGAGGTATTGCCTACGTTTGCGTCCAGTACCCGATGCGTGACGTGGAGTCTCTTAAGAGAGTGTTTCAGGGTGATAGGCAAGGCGTTACTTTTGTAGATAATGAGCAGCTCTTTAAAGAAGCTGTTCAGAAAGCAGGCCCTCAGGAATATTTCAAGAAAATGTTCGGCATCGACTTCAATTATTGTACTGAGAAGGGGAACCGTCTTCTCGCGGAGAACATAGCTAGCGCCATTCTCGGGGAAGTGGCGATTAAATAGAGCGAGAGCCACAAGGCCCCTGCGGCGACTTTATCTTGCCGTCGTTGCGCTAAATGACTGGAGCTGTTTATTATAAAACCTCTTAAAAACGACCGTTTTCAGCTGGCCAGCCACTTTCTAAAGACTATTCTTTGGCTCGCCTTACTTCTGGCCTCCTTTATTTTAATATTAGCATGCATGAAGAGAGCGCCATTTCTCGCTATATCGGGTGAGCTACTCCTTGTTTGCGTTGTCATTATGACAAGACCTGGAATATCAAAAACCGTCAAAGCGACTGCCTTTAATTTGCTTTTCATCGTGTTCGTTTTCGGTGCTTTCGAAGGATATCTCGCATGGGAGAATTTTAATCCCAAACACAGGCCCCTTGATGTTTTAGACGGAGATTTTTTTGATGGGCATGATGCCATAAGAGGGTATTCCGCGAAGAAGAATGTGTGTGTGGGTGCACATAAAACGCTGGATGGTAAGGCGGTGTTTGATGTCTCTTATTCGACAAACCAGTACGGATTGCGTGTGTCGCCGCATGATTTGGCAACACCACGGCTTAATCCCGACTATAAGAACGTTATTTTCTTTGGCTGTTCGTATGCTTTTGGGCATGGCCTCAATGATAATGAAACCCTCCCATTTGCATTCGAGGATAAATCACACGGCAAGTATAAAACATATAACTTCGCTCAAAATGCATATGGGCCGCATCAAATGCTCAGCATCTTAGAGAGCGACCTTATCGATAAGACCATAGTCGATAGAAAACCCTCTATAGCCATATACTCTGCAATTCTGGATCACGTCGAAAGGGCCGCGATGAAGCTTCCCGACACAGTCGGGCCAAAATATCGGCTCGATCACCAGGGCAAACTTCTGAGAAGCGCTCAAGGGGCGTCGCAGCTCTTTTTGTTCCAGCAAGCGAATAAATCATATTTATTTAGAGCTGCTCGCAGGCGCTTCTTCGAGCGAATGATAACACCAGGAGATTTCAAGTTGTTCGTCGGTATTGTAAAAAAAGCCGCGAAAATATTTAAGGAAAAATATAATGGGAAGTTCTATGTGATTTACTGGGATGAAAATCTTCTGGATTTGGATAAAAAAATCGTACATGAATTAGAAAAAGAAAAAATCACCATAATAAAAGTTAGTCAGATATTTGCTCAGTATAATTCAAAGGAGATAAATGGGCTTGAAGAAGAATACAAAATAAAAAACTTATCAAAGACAAAATATGTTCACTATGTG
>JBAXGK010000201.1:0-4443 GCA_037139435.1 Candidatus Omnitrophota bacterium
CGACGATGCCTGAGATGATGTCTTTGGGAACATGACCGGCCTTCCGGATCGCAAAGCATTCCGGACAATAGACAGGACGGTCCCCGCTCGGACGGAAGGGCACTTCGCAGCTTTTGCGGCAATCCGCACAGACCGCTTGATGGAGGATCCGTTCGCGAGGTCCGTGGTTCTGCTGAGAACTCTGACCCGATTGAGGCGACGGTTGCGGATGATAAGAAGATTGCGGACGCTGAACCTCCTGGACCGCACGTCTCGTTCCCGACGGAAGACTCGATACTCGGCCGAGCACCATATCCGTTTTTTTCTCCAAAGTCTCAAGCCTCTCAACAAGTTTCATCATGGCCGTCACAAGATCCGGAAGCTCCGGCCCCGATGTTTTGGATTTCGCGGACACTTTTGTTTTTTTTGCGGCCTTTTTCATATGAATCCTTTCAACGTTTTATAGCGCATGTAAAAAAAACAACAAGCGGCTTGGCTCTGCGCTCCTCGCAGAGCCGCATCTTACTTCACAACGAGCTGTTTGATCTTGGCCTGGCCGTCGGGGGTCACATTGATCACGGCGCTCAACTTCTTTTTTTCACGCAAGGACTCCAGTTTCTTTCCCTCCCCTTCGGGAACAAAGTAACTTTCAATACCGTACTGGATCCCATACGTCACTTGATACTTTTCTTTTTGAACTTCGTCGATCTTTCCTTGCAGGAAAAGGCCCCGCGCTGGTTTCTCAAGACCCACCTTATCGATCATCCAGTTCTGTCCATTCAACTTCAGAGAGACGAAAACTGTTTGGCCATTCTCAAAATTCGACTTCCCGTAGAGAGGCAAATTATGACGTGAGATCTCATAACGAAGCACGACATAATCCCCACGAAATAAATCACGCGGGTCCACCGGAACGGTCGGCAAAAGGATCTCCCGGCCATGCGTTGCAAGATACTCTTCATGAGCCCACATACCTCCGACAACGCTTGTCCAAACAAGCACCGTAAGGCAAATTCCAAGCAAGGGTCTTGGGATCATGACGCCAACTCTTTGGATCTTGAAAAAGATCTTTTTTTCCGGTCGATGAAAACAGCCCACGCGATCAGAAAAAGCCCTCCTCCGATAAAAAAGAAGGATCGCGGCAGATACGCGAGGAACGTATCAAAATATCGGAAGAGAATCAATCCCACAAAGATCGCCATGCCCCAATTATAGAAAGCGATCCTTTGCTCTCTCTGCCCCTTGACCATAAAAACAAGACCTTGGGCAAAAACGACCAGATTGAAAAGCACCACATGGATTATCCAGGAAGGCCTGGCCAGCATCGTAACAGCCACGGTCAGGACCACAAGCCCCAGCACGATCAATTCGCCGCACCTTCCGGTGTCCTTTTTAATATCCTCTATTAATACTGGCACCGCAAAACGGCACCCCCCATACATCTCGGCCGCCAACACAAATAGGAAAAGTCGTGAGCGAAAGAAACCTCCCAGAGTGTCATAGAAGCGGAAGGAGAAAACGACCACCATCAAGGAAGCCAGAAGGATCCCACCATAACACAAAAACTGGAAGAGCGGCTCCCAGACCGTTTTCCCGCGCAAACGAAGACCGATCCCGTAGCATAAGATTCCCAGGCTGAGTAAACTCAAAAATATTTCCGCTCCACCGGGAGCTGCGAAGGAAAAACATTTTTGTAATTGCCACAGGAAGGTATACAGCCAGAAAATCGCATTGAGGCTGTTGGTGATGATGAGGTTGTTGTCTTTCTCCCGGATCCCTTTCCAGAAGAAATATCCTAACGGAAGGAGATAAAAAAGGTCGGGGAAAGATTCGAATTTCTGAAGAAAAGCAATATGCCAGATCGCCCACCCCGCGAGGACAAGATAATCATATAGTTTTTCACGTTTGACGGCCCAGAGCACCAGGATCGCCGCCAGCCATATATTGGCAGCCATGAAACTTTCGGGAAGGACAGACCGCGCGGCCATCACCATGAGAAAACATAGCTGGGTACGGAAAAGGCCGGTTTGTTTTTTGAACAGGCTGTACGGGATCAAACATCCCAATAGCAGGCAGGGATACCACCACGACGAAACGTGATAAGTGCCCTGATAAAAAAGTTCCCCCAGGAACCATAAACTGCTTGCAAAGAAGAAAGCGGGATAAAACCCGAGTCCGAGCGCGACGGGTAGCGCCAAAGCGCCCCACAAAAGCATAAGGCCGTGGGAGTTGGCCGGGACATGATAGATCTGCCCGATAAGGCAGATCGTTCCACCAATGCCGAAAAGTGAAATAAGGTAGGCCGGCGTCGCGTATTTCTCATTACCTTTTTTCACAAACTGGAAATAATAACCTAACAACAGGACTGCGAGCGTGATGGCCGTAGAGCCCAGGATTTTTAGCTCATCCGGAAGTTTCTGCCAATGAGCTGCAATAAAAAGAATGATCCCCAGCCCCACGAGAACAGCTCCGATGACCAAAATCGTGCGCACCAGCGACTGCGGATCTTTTTTTTTCTCCCCGGGAAGCACCGGAAGTTCTGACTGAAGCCCGTAATTATCTAGGAGCACTCTAAAAGAAAACGGAAAAATGAAACCGCGTTTTACCCATTTTCTTGCTTCCTCAAGAAACCACCCCTTCCGGGATTCCTCGATCCCCTGGGGCTCCATCTCGGCGTCAACTTGATGCCCCTTCAGAAACGCAAGCATTTCCGAGGCCTTGGCCTCTTCGAGATCGTTCAGATAAAGAAAAGAACGGATCCTGGCATTCATTTTGATCGCCTTGATATCCACGGAGGTTTTTTCAACCACGTAGCGGACGATCTCTTCCCGTCGCAGCCACTGGTTTGTTCCGTAAAGCACAAGGCGATATTTCATTTTTTATCGACCTTTACTTTCTTCAATTGCTCCGCATACAAGAAGAAGATCCCGGGCCCAAAAGATACCAGCATCACCGCCAGACCGCACGCAAGCCCGATCGCAGTCCCGAGCCCCGCGCAGCAATACTCCTTGCTCCGGACATAGATGTGACAAGGCACCACCACCAGAAGCTGGAGAACGCTGCCTTTAAAAAGCATGCGGCAAGTCCGCTTGATGAGATCCCCGGTTTCGAGCTTCCGGCTCCAGGTCGCGAAAACACGCGCCCAGAATAACCATGAAGCCACAAGAACTCCAAAAAATATCCAGCCGATCCACCCGAACGATACGTCCCCTTTGATGACCTCGCTTAAGCCCACCGCCAGACCGGCGATCAAAAGGCCCATGGACAGAGCGGACGCGGCGATCTGAAACACAAGAGACCGCTTCCCCGCCGGTCGTTTATTCTCAAGATCGACCGGAAGCGATAAAAGGGCCCATTGGTTCAGTATCAGGATAACGATCCACACCCAATACTGCCAACTCCCAAAGAGCGCGACCGAATCCATTTTTTCCGTCGGGGAAACAAAAATCAAATTGACCACCGGAACGGTCACCGCGATGAGGGTGACCGCATACAAGAGCGAAATCCAGATCGACCATCGTTTCATGGAATGCCTCCGTCCTTAAGCTGTAGGGCCTGCCTGAGCAGGACTGTTTTTCTGCTGAGCTTTTTTTTCGAAAAATCGTGCGAGCAGCATTTTCGCGGCCTGTTGCACTTTTGGATCCTTATCATTCGAATAGGCAGTCACGGTCGCTAAAGCTTTACTGTTATTAAAATCAAGGATTGCAGCCATCGTGAGCGGCTTGATCGATTCATCCGTTTCCCTCGCAAGCATGCCGATCAAAACATCCTCAGTCTTATCATCCTTGTAAGGAGAGAGCAAAAAAACGGCGATGATCCGGACATCCCGGCTGGGATCTTCGACCGCCTGAAAAAGATACTCTTGGGACTTCTCCTTTAAAATATGAGTGAATCCGTACAAAGCGATGATCCGCTTGGGCGGCGAATCGGTTTTCCAAAAATCGTTCTCCAGAACAGGCACCGCGCACGGGCCATAGGCTGCCAATTGCCCGAACAGCTTGCCCCTGGCGTTCGCTAATTCCTGGGTAATTTTTTTCTCCTCGGAACCATAGAGGGCTGTCAATTCGTTAGCCACTTTCTGGACCTCAGCAACCTTCTCCGGCGTGCACGAGGTGGAAGACGGAGGGTTTTCTGCCGCCGACAATCCCTTCACAAAAAACAACATTTGCATCGCACTCAAGAAGAATACGGTGCCAAGAACCAGGGCTCTATTTTTCCTCATCGATATAATCCTCTCTTGAAAAAAAACGTCGGTTACGAAAGCTCACGCTTGAATATCAGACTCGCTTCCGAGAATAGGCGTGGGTGGCATGGCCATAGAACATCTCAGCGCACTCCATGAGAGTCTCGGAGAGAGTCGGATGCGGATGGACGATCCGGGCCAAATCCCGGGCTTTGAGCCCCATTTCGACGGCCAGAAGTCCTTCGCTGATAAGCTCCCCGGCCCCCACGCCGCAGAGACCG
>JBAXGK010000202.1:0-4440 GCA_037139435.1 Candidatus Omnitrophota bacterium
CCCCCCTTCTTTCTCACTTTAGTAAACGGGACATTAAGCAGTGCATGAAATGCTCATGGCTTTGCGCTCTACCAGCGCAGGAGGTGAGATACCTTTGTGAAAAAGATCCTGTCTACGAGATCGAGCGAAAGGTTGTGTTTGTCTTGCGGGAAAGTTTTGAGCTGCTGGAATGGCCGTTGCGATGCGAAAACAGGAGATGATTATGCGAGTTCTTATTGTCGAGGATGATCAAGCCTCCCTCAGCTATGCCAAGAAAGTCCTCGAGGCAGTAGGGCATAAGGTGACTCCCGTTGACAACGGGGTGAGTGCCATCGAGGAGGTGAAGTCGCAACCGTTTGATGTGGTGCTGATGGATATGCGCATGCCGTGTGTTTGCGGGCTTGAGACCACCCGCGCCATCCGAGGATTGGAGTCGTCCGGACATCTTGAACAACTCAACAGGGGGAAGAGGCTTCATATCATCGCCTATACGGGGATGGCAATGCATCAGGACAAGATCAACTGCCTTGAGGCGGGGATGGATGATTTTCTTGCGAAGCCGACAAGAAAAGCCGATCTTCTCGGGGCGGTGGAGAAAGCCTTAAAAAGCGCGCGCCCCCCCCCCCCCCCTCGTTTTGCCAAGAAACACCTTCCCATGGGGCTACGCCCCCTTCTCTGAGGTTTTAAAGGCATTCTGGCCTGTCCCCGATGGTTTCTCCCGCCTTCTCCCTCCCCTTTCCCCGGTTCCTCTGCTTTTTGCCGCCCTGTAGCCTTCCCCTGCCTTTCGCATTAACTGATGGGAGGGGTTCGGGGGGGGAAAGCCCCCGATGCCTTTCTGGGGGTGATGGGGGCACGCCCCCATGCGTGTCTTAGGGGGGGATTTATTTAATAGGGGGGTACTCCCCCCTTCCACCACCACCAATTTCCCCGGCTCTTACGTGCGCGCCTGCGCTAGCCTGCGCTTAGGCGCCTGTGCGAGGTGGTACACCTATTTCATTTGTTTTCTCTTAGCGCGCGCGACTCTTGCGGGGGGGGGCTATTGTAAGTAGATTACCCACCATTGTAAGTAAATTACCACCTATTGTAAGTGTTTGCCGTGACTTATTATTGACTTTCGATAGTAAGTCTAATATAATGCTTACAATAGCGGGTAATTTACTCGCAATAGGTAGCAAGGAGAATATATGGCGAATGAAATGGTCAAGTATCACAACAACCTCGTCGAGGCCATCTACAGCTTCGATCTGCTGCCGAAGAAGCTCTTGCTTGGGGCGATTTGTCAGGTTCACGACGACGGGGAACGATTGACCGTTAAAGAGTCCGCAAAGGAATTCTGCGAGCGGGTGGGCATTGATTACAGGGCAGACCATACGCACTTGAAGGCTGCCGCAATGGTGTTGCTGAAGGCGACGATTCAAATGCAGATGCCGGATAAGGCGGATTGGCATATCTATCAGATGATGATCGAGGCGAAGCATGAGAAGGGCGTGATCGAGTTTGAGTTTCACAGGAGGGTGCGCCCGTTCATCGCCGAGTTGAAAGAGCGGTTTACACAGTATAAGATTGCGAATATCCGTCCACTTTCCTCCCAGTTTTCCGTGAGGATTTATGAATTGCTGGCGCAGTATCGGAACACGGAGAATCAGTACAGGGAATTTGTTCTTGAGGATTTGAAGAAAATCATTGGCTGTGAGAATAAGTTTAAAAACTACAGTCATTTTAGAAAGTATGTTATTCTTAAGGCGGAAGAGGAATTGCGGGCGAATTGTGATCTGTATTTTACCTTCGTGGAATTGAAACAACCCGGCTCGAAGAAGGTGACGGGCATACGGTTCAGATTGCTTTATAAAAAAATTGGCCAGATCGAGCAAAGCGAGGATGTGTTGCCGGGGATGCCACCGCCCACAACGAAGGAAAGAACGGAGAATGAGAAGCATATGGCCTTGGAGCTTGAGCTTCGTAGGCAGGGGATGGATCATCCCGACTTCGAGGAGTTTTTCAAAGAGTGTGGCGGGTTTGATGCGGTACACAGTTATTGTGAGAATAAGTTAAAAAATGAAAAAGACTATATCTCGAAAAAAATGGGTGGTGGTCTCATTCGTAAAAAGATTTTGGAGAATGCGAAGCGTGAATGGGATTTGAGCAGGTTGGAGCAAGAGAGGAAGGGGGAGCGGCAGAGGCTTGAGGCTGAGGCTGTGCGCAAGCGCGACGAGGAGTATTTCCGCCAGCTTGAGGCGAAATAGTTAGAGACTAATTTCCCCCTTGAAAACATCAATGAATTAGAATAGGATAGACTATTGAAGGAGTCAGCGATATGTCGAAAGCGAGAATAGACACACTCTCCGCGATGGTCGAGGAGCAGCCCGATCCAGTTCAGGACATCATTCTGAACACGGTCAGGGAGATCATCGAGGAGCGTAGGGTGGACGACGAATGGGACAGGCTCCTGGACTTCACGGCTGACTCCCTTGACCGCTGGGGCGGCGAGATCGAGGCGGAGATCAATGCTGGACTCTCCGAGCCCTTCGACTACAAGCGCTTATGAAAAGCCGCGCGCTCGCTAAATTCTGGGATGCGTACGGGACGCTTGACGTGGCGGAGAAGATCCTTGCCAGAAAAGCCTATTCCATCTGGCGCGTCAACCCCTACCACCCCTCCCTCGTCTTCAAGAAGGTCGGCAAGGCCTCGCCGATCTGGTCGGTGAGAATATCGAGGGGAACGAGGGTTCTTTGCCTGGTCAAGGAAGGAACCGCCCACTGGTTCTGGATAGGCTCTCATGACGAATATGAGATAATTATCAGAGGCAAATGAAGAGCAGGTTGTTAGATGCTTCTGCCTCTGCCGTAGTTCTGTTTAGGCGGTTCTATTTTTTTGGTAACCCGCTGAGTTTGCTCCGCGGCTTTTTGTTTTTCCGCTAATTTCTCTTGTGCCTTGATCTGCGTTTGTTTTTCCGCCTCAAGAGCCTTTTGCGCCTCTCTCTCCTGTCTTTCTTTCTTTGACATTGCCAGTACATCGTCAAATAGCGGGATGCTCACGCTTTGCTTTGCTGGCTTGCTTTTTAGTTTTGATATTATATCCATCGTTGATTTTATTTTTTCCCTTTGGGGTTCTGCTTTTCCCATGTGTTTTGGTAAATCGCCTCGTAATATCCCTTGTTCTCCTCGCTTGCTTTTTGCATCATTAAATCCCAACTCGCTATTTTGCACGTCCCCATTTTCGTGAAGTCCGCCCCCCACCACATGGCGAAGTAGATCGCTACTCCCCCAATCATCGCGGCTACCACGTATCTGACCCCGGTCATCATCCAGTTGTCGTCGAATATTTTTGCCGCTTTCTTCACCGTCTCTGTGAATTCTCCCGCTGCCTCCTTGCTCTTTGATATCGATGTTTCCATTTCCTTCGCCGCCGTAGTCATTGTGGTGGCCTTTTGTGTTATCTGATTGGATAACTTGTTGATCTCCAACCCCATTTCCCGCGCCGCGCTCTCGAACGCCGTCCTCGCCACCGCAAAAGACTGCTCCTGATGTGTTGTCGTATTGTTGAGGGATGTTGTCATTGCCGCTAATAGGTTTTGGGTAGGCGTCATCCCGTCCAGGCATTCTTTCTTCACCGCTATCGGCAGTTGGTTTGTCATGTCGGATTTCATGTCCTGCGTTGCTTCCGCCAAGCCATGAACTGCCGTCGATAATTCCTCGAACCTCTCCCCGTTCCTGCGGAGTTCCGAAATCAGTTCCTCGAATTGCTCCTCGTTCATACTGCCTCCTTGATTTTATGGATTCAATAAGCCCTGAAATTTTTTCTCCAAGCCCAGAAAAAGCTCGTCTACATAGAGCTGCAAGTTCGACTCCCTTTCGCTCCATTTCTTGTCCAAGCCTACTAAGCTTTCCGCCAGCATTTTCAATCGCGCGTCCAAGTCGACTAGCGTAGGTATGTCTTCCAATCGCTTGTCCATATTTTCCAGATAGGTCGTCAACTTGTTTTCCAATTCTGTCAGCCGTTGATCGAATGTTTTGTTTTCGCTCATCAGATCGCTGGTTAATGTCTCTAACAGCGTCAGCCGTGATTCTGTCTTGCTCGAAGGTTCGCTTTGCGTCGTCCCGCTTTCTTGCTTCACGCTCTCGGCGAGACTGTTCGCATGCGTGATCAGTAAGTCTGAGATGCTCGCGTAGTGTTCTTTCAATTTCTTGTTGCTGTTTCTGAGACTCCGCTTCATTCCTGCGAGCGATCTCCTCAGCTTCATCTGCGAGAGCTGTTCGGCTTTCTTGTCCTCCTCCGCTTTTGTCAGGATCCTCGTCAGCATCTCCGTCATGCTTCTGTAGTCTCTCGCTCGCTGTATCGCATCGCTGGAGATCAGCTCGGATGTCGCTTCCAAGCTCTCTATTCTCTGAAACATTTTCGATAGTGCGTTTAATGACATGACTCATCTCCTGTATTGATTCCGCGAACCCCTCGTCTATAAGC
>JBAXGK010000203.1:0-4393 GCA_037139435.1 Candidatus Omnitrophota bacterium
CAATTATAAAGGTGGCGCGAGCTCAAGCCACGGCTCCATGTTCGGGCGTGTGCCGGGATCCATCGGAGCTAAAGCGGGCGGTGTGGGTTGCCGCAAGAAAGTGCGTAAAGGCAAAGGGCTCCCCGGTCACATGGGCGATGAACAGATCTGTATTCATAATATCAAGGTCATGAAGGTGGATTCGGAGAATAACGTACTCGTTTTGAAGGGGAGTGTTCCCGGAGCTGAGGGCGGATATTTGATCATTCGCAGTTCCCTGAAGCGCGGCACGAAGAACGGCTGGAAAGTACGCGGTGCCAAGCAGGAGTCCCCGAAGGAAACGTCCTCGGAAACTTCCAAAGCTTAAAATCCTTAAGAAGAAAGCGGTCCTCGGGCTGATGCTGAGGGCCGAAAGAAAGGTATAAAAAATGAAGGTACTTCTTTACTCGAAAGAGGGTAAGAAGAAACAAGAGGTGGTGTTGAATCCCGAGATCTATGCGGTCCGGGCGAATGACCGCCTTCTGGAACTTGTGCGGAACGCCTATTCGGGCAATCTCCGTAAGGGGACTGTTGACACTAAGACGCGCGGCGAAGTGCGTGGCGGTGGGAAAAAGCCTTGGAAACAAAAAGGGACCGGAAGGGCGCGCGCCGGATCGAGCCGTTCTCCGATCTGGGTGGGAGGCGGTACCGTATTCGGTCCGCATCAGAGGGACTACACCGTTAATTTATCCAAGACGATACGTAATCTTGCTTTGAGAGTGATGCTTAGCAAGCGAGCAGGGGAGAAGAATTTGGTGCTCCTTGAGGCTTTTAATCTTGAGACGCCGAAGACGAAGGAATTTGCAGCGATCGCAAAAGCATTGCCGATTCTGAAAAAGCGCGCTCTCTATATTGTTAAGGAAGCGACCCCGAATCTTAAGCGTGCGAGTCATAATATGCGCGAGAGGATTGCCGTCAAAACAGCTGCGGAATTCAGCGCTTATGACGTTATGCAGCGCCAAAAACTCGTGATTGATGAAGCGGCAATCGAGCTGATCGAAAAGCGGTTGGCAGTCACGGTGAAGGAGAAGTCCAAGGAGAAGTCCCATGAAGCTTAATCTATACGATGTTGTGATCGAGCCGTTGATCACGGAGAAGCTCTCCAAGGCTGCTGAGGTTGCGAGCCAGTATGGTTTTCGCGTGCATCCGCAAGCCAATAAAAAAGAGGTTAAGGCGGCTGTCGAGAAGATCTTCGACGTGCATGTGGAAAGCGTGAATACGATGAATGTTTCCGGGAAATGGCGCCGCGTGCGGCATGTACCGGGACAAACGGCGGCCTGGAAAAAGGCTATCGTGACCCTGAAAAAGGGCGAAAAAATCGATCTGACGAAGTAACAAATAAAAAAGGATTTATGGCACTCATTAAATTTAAACCAACAACACCGACGCGGCGATACGGGAATGTTTCGGATTTTGCCGAGATTACCACGGATCGTCCGTATAAGCCCTTGACCTATATCAAAAAAGGGTCGGGCGGACGTAATAACCACGGGCACATCACTTCGCGTCGTATCGGGGGCGGGCATAAGCGCCGGATCCGTTTAATTGATTTTCGACGGAATCGCATCGGGGTTGAGGCCACAGTTTTAACTGTGGAGTATGATCCGAACCGTAGCGCACGTATCGCGCTTGTCCAATACACGGACGGGCTTAAGAGCTATATTCTTTGTCCAGACGGTCTTAAGGTCGGTGAAAAAGTTGTAAGTGGGCCGGATGTGGAAGTGAAGCTTGGAAACCATTTGCCGCTTGAGAAGATCCCGGAAGGTTCCATGATCCATAACATCGAACTTCGTCCCGGTTTGGGGGGGAAGCTTGCACGCGCGGGGGGCGTAGTGGCCCAGATTCTCGCAAAAGAAAATAATATGGCGCATATTAAGCTTCCCTCAGGGGAAGTGAGACTTGTCCCGGCGAAGTCGTACGCAACGATCGGGCAGTGTTCAAACATCGATCATGAAAATATTGTCCTTGGGAAAGCCGGCCGCGCTCGGTGGCTGGGACGCCGCCCTGTTTCACGCGGTGTAGCGCGTAATCCTGTCGACCATCCGCTCGGAGGCGGTGAAGGTAAATCGAAGGGCGGTAATCATCCGCAGAGCCCGACGGGACAAAAGTCGAAGGGTCTTAAGACGCGGAAACGTTATAAAGCATCGAACAAATACATTGTGAAGGATCGCAGAAAATGAGCCGTTCCTCAAAAAAAGGCGTCTACGTTGACGACAAACTCTTAGGCAAGGTACAGATCGCGAATCAGAAAAAAGACCGCCGTCCCATTAAAACGTGGTCGAGACGTTCAACAATCACGCCTGAGTTCATTGGGGTGACGCTATCAGTTCATAACGGAAAAACTTTTATCAATGTGTTCGTGACCGAGAATATGATCGGACATAAGGTCGGGGAATTCTCTCCGACGCGAACGTTCAGAAAACACAGCGCTTCGGGTGACAAGGCGAAAGCCCTTGCCTCAGGCTCAACGACCTGATCTGAAAGACATCATGGCTAAAGAAGAAAAAAAATCAAAAGCAAGCGGCGAAGTGGCGCCATCACCGCGCGTTGTCAGGGCACTCACGAAGCACTTAAGGATTGCCCCGAGGAAGATGCGTCTTGTGATCGATACAATTCGAAGACAGCCGGCCCAGGAAGCGGTAGGGATTCTGATGCTACTTAAAAAGAAGGGCGCCAAGATGGCGGTCAAGACTTTGAAAAGCGCTATTGCGAACGCCAAAAATCTTGGGCTGAATGAGAATCGTCTTATTGTTTCAAATGTGCGCGCAGATGGCGGGCCCGTGTTCAAGCGGTTCCTGACCCGTTCGATGGGTCGCGCGGATAAAATTTTAAAACGGACCACCCACTTGACGGTGGAAGTTCGCGAAGGGTTCAAGATTTGGGGCGGAAGAGCGCCGGAAGACGCGAAAGCGAAGAATAAGAAAAAGACCGCTGCGGCGGCTTAAAAGAACAAAGGCATAAGGGAGGTTATTTTGGGTCAGAAAGTTCATCCTTACGGTTTAAGACTTGGGTACATCAAGCCCTGGAAAGCGCGTTGGTTCGCCAAGCGCGACGCGGGTCCGATTCTCATGGAGGATCTCAAGATCCGTGCGTATCTAAAGAAAAAGTTGGCCATCGCCGGTATCTCGTCTATCGAGATTGACCGGGCGTCGAACAGGGTCCGTATCCGTATTTTCGCGGCCAAGCCAGGCGTGATCATCGGAAGGCGCGGTCAAGAGATTGATAAGATCAAGGAAGATCTTGCAGCCCTGACAAAAAATGAAGTGTTTCTGGATATTAAGGAAGTGAAGATGCCTCAGATCGATGCGCAGCTTGTGGCCGAAAATATCGTGCTTCAGCTTGAAAAACGCATTGGCTTCCGTCGCGCGATGAAAAAATCCATTCAGCTTGCGATGCAGAAGGGCGCGTTGGGCATTAAAGTTCAGTGCAAGGGACGCCTCGGGGGCGCGGAAATCGCACGCGAGGAAAAATATCATGAAGGCAAAGTTCCGCTCAGCACTTTTCGTGCCGATATCGATTACGGTTTTGCAGAAGCCTTTACCACCTATGGGACCATCGGTTGCAAGACCTGGATCTATAAGGGGGATGTGCTCGTGAAAAAGGAGCAGGAAGCTCAGAAGCTAGAGCTTGAGAAAAAATTCAAGGTTGTGGACGAAGAGATTCAAAAAACGGAAGCCGGCGAAACAGTCAAGCCAGCTTCGGAAGCGACCCCGATTAGCGGGACGCAGGAGAATAAGAGCGATGCCCCTACAGCCTAAGAGGGTTAAATTTCGCAAGCAGCAGCGCGGTTGGATGCGCGGAGTTGCCACGCGTGGCAGTAGTTTAGCGTTTGGAGATTTCGGTCTTAAGGCGCTTTCATGTCATTGGATGACCGGTGTTCAGATCGAGGCGGCCCGTGTCGCTTTGACACGTCACGTCAAACGCGGCGGCAAGATTTGGCTGCGTGTTTTTCCGGACAAATCGGTTTCAAAGAAACCGGCTGAGACACGCATGGGCAAAGGGAAAGCGGCTCCGTCACACTATGTCGCGGTCATTAAGCCTGGCAAGATTCTCTTTGAAATGGGGGGTGTCCCGGAAGAGATGGCACGCGCTGCGTTGAGGCTTTGCGCTTTCAAGATTCCGTTTCGTACTAAATTCGTGAAACGCGAGGTAACGGTTTAATATGTTGAAAGTCACAGAATTAAAAGAACTCAGCATCGAAGAATTAAACGAGAAGGTAAATGTTCTGAAGAAAGGCTTGATGCAGCTCCGGTTCCAGCACAAGACCGGCAAGCTTGAAAGACAGTCTGCGCTAAAGGAAGCCAAACGGGACATCGCGCGCGTCAAGACCGTGATCACCGAAAAGAAGAAAGGCGAGAAAAAGTCATGACCGAGA
>JBAXGK010000204.1:0-4390 GCA_037139435.1 Candidatus Omnitrophota bacterium
CATTATAACAACGGAGGCTTCTTACTTTTATTGATTCCTATTCAGGAGGTAGGGGCTGTTCCTTGCCGGAGGCTTTAGCCGACTTCTTTCCAGATATCGCCTTTGCGGCCGATCTTGACCACGGTTTCGATCCGCACCTTGATCACGGCCAGATGGTCTGTCATTTCCATTTCGTAGTGATTGCGCCTTTTTCCGGTCCTGACGGCTTCGATCACCCGGTCGGTGGAAAGTTGCACGAGTTTGTCGTTCCATCCTTTCAGGACGGCATCAAAAATGGGGCCGCGCTCAATCGCCTTGGCGGTTCCGTTCATGCAGTAAGCTTCTAGCGTGTCGAGGTCCATGAAGGAAACGGAAACCTTGGGATTTTCACGCAGGTTCGAGATGGCCTTTCCGACCACGTAATCAAGCAGATAAAGGAAGCTCCCTTTGCCCCGGTAAAGGAACTTTGGAACGGAATGCGGCTGTCCGTCGCGCCCGACGGTTGCGATGGAGACGAACTCCCGTTTTTTTAGAATTTCTTCAAGGTTTTCGGTGATCGTGGGCATAGGAATCCTTTGATTTCCTCATTGTACCTCAATTCGACTTGATGCATGCAAGACTCGTGCCAACTTCGTACAACGCGCAACGCACAACGTACTACGACAGGGTTATTACGTTGCGCGTTGTGCGTTGCGCGTTGTGCCTGCTAGAATAGAGGCGTTGTCACTCGATTTAAACAAGGATAGAAGGAAGTTTATGAAACGCGGTCTCTACCTCCACATACCTTTTTGTCGTACCCGATGCCATTATTGCAATTTTGTAACTAGGGCGGCACCTTCTTCAGGCTTGCGGGAACAGTTCTTCGAAGCAGTTTCTGCAGAAATAAAGCAGGCCCGAAGGCATGATGGACCCATTTCGTTCGACACGTTTTATCTCGGAGGTGGGACCCCTTCAAGCCTGAGTGTCCCGGAACTCCAGCGACTGGTCGAAGAAGCTCATGCCGCGTTCAAGTTCACGCATGGATATGAATTTACATGTGAACTCAATCCGGGGGATGGCGACGAGGCAACGCTGAAAGCGCTTCACGAGATCGGCGTGAACCGCATCAGCCTTGGCTGTCAGTCCTTCCGGGATGAGATTCTCCAAAGGCTAGGCCGGCGGCATGCGGCGCGGGATATCGAGGAAACGGTTGTGAAGATCCGCAAAGCGGGCATTTTGAACATCAGTTTTGATCTGATGCTGCGTTTGCCGGGTCAGACTGTCGAAGATTTTCAGCATTCAGTCAAAAAATGCGTCGAGCTTGAGGCCTCCCAGGTTTCGCTTTACGATCTCGAGGTTCACGAAGGAACGCCGTTCGGACAACTTCAGAGCGAAGGGAAGTTGGATCTTCCGGGGGATGAAGCCCATGCCAGGATGTATGAAATCGCGATCGAAGGCATGACAGGTGCAGGTTATGAACATTACGAGATCTCAAATTTCGCGCGGCCGGGCTTGGCGTCACGGCACAATCTCCTCTATTGGCATAATCAGGAATACCTAGGTCTTGGACCCGGTGCTTTTACTTATCTAAACGGAACGCGGTCGCAGTTTGCGCCGGAGCTTGATCGCTATCTTGAAAAATGCCAGTCCGCGGACTGGAAAAAGGATGCGGAAGATCGCCTGTCCGAGGAGGAGAAAGAAACGGAGACACTCGTGACGGGGCTCCGGCTTTGCGAAGGCGTTCCGCCCGCTTCATTCCCCAAGATCTACCCCGCGATAAAAGACCGGCTTAAAACACTTTATGAGGACGGCCTTTTGGAAAGAGTAGGGGAAAATGTCCGGCTCACAACTCGCGGGAAATTTCTTTCTGAGGATGTTTTTAGTTTTCTTCTCGAAAAGACCCCCGTCAGACCCAGGCTTTAGCGCCGGGATCTGATCTTTAGGGTGGAGACGAACGTCTTTCATGCTGGCGGTTTTGTGATAGAATCATGACTCGTGGATTCATTCTAAACCCAAGAAATAAGGAGCCTGCCCCGTTAGAGATCTAGACAATGGGGGGCGGGACTTTCTGGGAAGTAAAAAAGACCGGGAGAGCTCTCGATGCATCGTCGGAAGCATTTTTTAAAAATAGAACAAGCGACCTAACATTAACCCGAAGCGCAACTCGATTGTTTTTTGAGAAAACGCTTCCTATCTCTAACGGGGGTACCATGAAGAGTCTCAGCAAGATCCTCATTGTGACGGTCTTTTTTTCTCTCGCCATGGCGTTCTGCGCTTATGCCGAAGAAATAAAGATGCCAAAGAATTTTCCGCCCATGGTCCCTAAAGCTGCGTCCGCGGCTCCTGTGGTTTCAAAGCCGGTGAATCAAACAACGCTGGATAATCTCCAGGCAGCATTCAACGGCGAGAGCAATGCCCATGCGCGCTATCTCGCGTTCGCCATGAAGGCAGACGCGGAAGGGTACGGCAAAGTCGCGAGCCTTTTCAGGGCCGCCGCTCGCGCCGAGCAGGTTCACTTTGAGCGCCATGCCAAGTTGATCAAAGAACTCGGAGGCACTCCCACGGCGAATATTGAAGCGCCGGTCGTAAGAAGCACCGAGGAGAATCTAAAAGCTGCGATGGAAGGCGAGATCTACGAAAGCACGGTCATGTACCCCGAATTTCTGCTCAAAGCGGAAAAGGATAAGATCAAGGGCGCGATCGATGTTTTTGAAGATGCGGGGAAGGCCGAGGCTGTTCATGCCAGCCTATATAAGGAAGCCCTTGGGAATCTGAAAGCCTGGAAGGGCAAGAATAAGGATTTCTTTGTTTGCCCCGTCTGCGGGAATGTCGTGGAAAAAACAAATTTTAAGTCTTGCCCCATCTGCGGGGAAAGCAAACTGAAATTCATGGCGGTGAAGTAGCCTTTTAATACCGCTTCGCTCAAATAAAAAAGCCGGCTTCAGAAAGCGAAGCCGGCTTTTTTATTTTAAAGAGTTATTTCTTTGCTTTTCCCTGGTTTGCGACCGCATCCATCGCGGCTTTGATCTTTTCAGGATCACCGAGGTAATAATGCTTGATGGGCTTAAGATCCTTATCCAGCTCGTAAACAAGCGGAATGCCCGTCGGGATGTTCATGCCGAGGATCTCCTGCTCGGAGATATTGTCCAAATATTTCACGAGAGCGCGGAGGCTGTTGCCATGCGCCGCGATGAGAACTTTTTTCCCGTTTCGGATCATGGGTGAGACGACGTCGTCCCAGAAGGGAAGAACGCGTGCGACCGTGTCTTTCAGGCATTCCGTGAGAGGAAGATCGCTTTTTCTGAAACTCTGATAGCGCGGGTCCTTGGCCGGATTTCTCGGATCACTTTCCTCAAGCGCCGGAGGAGGAACATCATAGCTTCGGCGCCAGATCTTGACCTGATCTTCGCCATATTTGGCCGCGGTCTCAGATTTATTAAGTCCCTGCAGAGAACCGTAGTGACGTTCATTCAAACGCCAGTCCCGGATGACGGGGATCCACATGAGGTCCATCTGATCGAGTACGATCCAAAGTGTCCGGATCGCGCGTTTTAAGACCGAGGTGAAAGCGATGTCGAAAACATAGCCCTCTTTTTTAAGAAGCTGGCCGCCGTCTTTGGCTTCTCCCAGGCCTTTTTCTGAAAGGTCCACGTCATACCAGCCGGTGAAGCGGTTTTCCTTGTTCCAAATGCTTTCTCCGTGCCGGATCAAAACAAGCTTATACATGAGTTTCTTCTCCTGATTTTTTGTGAGGTTGTTTTCTAAAATAATAGCGTATGGATCAAAGAGGTGTTATGTCTCCGCGACCACGATGCTGAGTGCCCGTGGCAGAGGTTCGGCGTTCGCGTCATAACGAAGCGTGACATGGTCGCCCGTCTCAAGATCATCCAGCCGGATCGTTCGCCCCTCTTTTAGGATTGCGGTGGAATCTGTGACATCCAGCGTGAGGTCCTGGTAGGTGAAAAGAACTTCATCATTCATCCAGTGGACCGTGACCCTGTTATGACCCGAGTCAAGGTCCTGCACGGAGCCTTCCACGGTCTGTACCGATTCGATCACCAGAGTGTCTTCTCTCGAGAGAGCTTCCTGCAGGGGGACAAAGTTCAGACTGAGTGCGAGTGTCGACAGAATGACAACGATTTTTTTTCTCATGGACTCTCCCTTTCGTTCCGGGTTTTTGACACCGTGAAAATATACCAGCTCACGCCCCCAAAACAAAGGCCAAAAACACTCATTGACCCTAGCCCCGCAATCTTTATAATTAGCAACTCCAGAGGTAAGGGACAAGCGAAAAGCGGTAAGTGAAAGAGGTTAAGGCCTATCGCTTTATGCCCTGGCTGTTAAGTTGTAGCTTTTTCGAAATACTGCTCTCTTACGTTCCCCTGTAGCTCAGCTGGTAGAGCATGCGGCTGTTAACCGCAGTGTCCCTGGT
>JBAXGK010000205.1:0-4364 GCA_037139435.1 Candidatus Omnitrophota bacterium
GCGGCACAACATAACTTTTGTCGGCCCAATGGAAGCCGACCGAGTCCGGATTTGCATCCACAGCCACGAGCTTCAGAGAAGAACTCGTCCTTGTCAAAGATCGCAGAATTCCCTGACCGATCACTGCGCCCACGCCTGTAACCAGAACCGAAACTTTCTTCATGAGCCTCTCTCCAACGCTAGCTTATAATCCCTAAGCCCCTCTTTTAACGTAAAGCGGGCCGAAAAGCCAAGATCCCTCTTCGCTTTCGTCACATCAAAACAAAAATCAGAGAGCGTTGGACCCGCGTCCATTTCTGAGATAAGGACCGTGGAAACCCCGCCGCTAAAAACATCTGCAATGGTTTCCGCAAGGGTCAGGGTCGTAACGGATCGACCGGTCCCGATATTAAAGATGCCGGAAAGCTTTGCTTCCATGACTGCGAGAATCGCCTCCACGGCATCCGTCACATAGATCAGCTCTCTTGTTCCTTGTGCGCCAAAAACATGCAGAGGCAAACCCTGTCTGGCCCGATCGATAAAGTCTGTAAGGACATAACCGGGCCGCTGCCACGGTCCGTAAATGCGCGCAAAACGAAGGGAAACCGATTTGACTCCAAGTTCCGCTCCTAGAGACAAACAGAACCTCTCACCAGTCGCTTTGCTGAAACCATAATCGGAGATGGGCACGACAGGATGGTCTTCATCAACCGGCTCATGCAGAGCTTTTTCGATCACCATCTGGGTCGAGGCATAAATGAATTCACGACAACCGCGTCGTGCAGACTCTTGAATCAACCGTTTGACGCCCGTGGCATTGATGGCCATATAACGATCAAATGAAAAAACGCTTCCCTTTTGAGGAACAAGCGCCGCCAGATGGATCACGGTATCGATTTGCTCAGGAAGGTTGTCGAAGCTTTCGGGATCTTCCATGTCCAATTGCTGGAATTCTTCCTTACATTCGGAACTTTGCGCGTGTTTTGAGGCTGGACAAACGGGCCTCCCGTCGGCTTGAAGGCGACCCAGCAAGTGTTTCCCAAGAAAGCCTGTCGCGCCCGTAAGTAGTATCATCTTATTTTTTCCTAAAGATCACTGAAAATGTGTTTTGTGACTGGATCACACGATCAGAAATAAAAGCCAGAAAACCGCTAGCACGAGTAGCGAATTTATCAAGCTTAAGAACCTGTTCGTTGCCCCGAAGAATCTTCAGCACAGCTTCGGGATCGATCCCTCCCAAAGTCGTCTGGTAATCCGCCAAACTATTTTCATGCTCCGAATCAATCTTCCGTCCGGAGAATTTTAATCGCAAAAACAAAATAGTCCTATCGAGAAAACGGATCAAGCGATGCAAGAAAAACCGGAACCGGCTACCGATAGCCTGTTTCAACGGTTCATAAGCGATGTAGAAAATGCCACCGTCATTCAGACGTGCCAGCGCCAGTTTAAGGAACTCTTCGAAATCATACAAATGATGAAGGACGGCTGAGGTCATAATGAGATCATACCGATCCGTTGTTGTTTTTAGAAAATCCAAGGCCTCTCGAACGACCAACGATATCCTCTCATGGCTCTCCGGAGAAAGTTTGGCCTCTAGCTGAGCCAGCATTTCCGGCGACAGATCGACCGCGGTAATCTTGGCGAAAGGCAATGCCATTGCAGGGATCGTGAGAAAGCCCGTGCCGCATCCAAGATCCAAGACCCGGAAACAGTCCTTGCCCACTGGCAAAAATCCTTCGATATAACGAAGATCCCTGCGAGCCTTTCGAACATGGTACCAGTTAAAAACCTGTGGGTGGATAGCTTCATAGACCGCAGCTTCGGCACGATGAACCCTGATATTATGTTCCAGCACTTGAGCCTTGATCTGTTCGCCGTTATTCATTCGCAAACTTTCTAGGTTTTGGATCCAGGTTTGAGATAGGTCCGTTCCGTTGTTTGCCAATCCAGACAATGCTTGCAAACGTCCGGAAGGTCTTGCCATCTCTTTTCTAAATGGGTCATTCGAAAAGCGGCATGCGATGTGTTCCATACCTCCTTGATCGTCGAAATGGTAACATTCCCAGCCACGAACAGTCCCTCGGAGTCCACCCCGCAGGCCACAAGGTCACCGTTCCAAAGGATCGCTCCGTGATTGAGCGCCCACTTACATGGCACCCGTTCTTTCCGAGGATCAAGGTTCTTTGCCTCAACCCTCCCCGCCCAGCTAGCTTTGGGACGGATCTTCACATGAACTCCCTTATCGTTCCAGTAGCGTTTGAAGTCTACCAGCTCATGCTCGTTTTCCTCCAGTACGGAAAACTGCATTTCAAGCTTCGGCCTCACGCATTTCCGACGCTGCAGAAGTTCAAGAAAATTAAGCGTATTGGCCAAAACTTCCGCATAGTTTCCCCCGACCCGGATCTTCTCGTAGGTTTCCTTGGTGAAACCGTCCATGCTGACAATAAACCTATCCAATCCCGAATCAATCAACATTGCGGACATCTTCTCGTCCAGAAGCATTGCGTTGGAATTCAAAACAACATTGGTAAGCCCCTGTCGTTTTGAATAGGCAATCATCGCACCAATTTTATCTTTCAGAATCAGCGCCTCCCCATAATAGGTCATCCAGACCTCGGTCCCGAGCGCCTCAGCCGCGATCTCGTCGATGATTTTCCGAAAGAGCGACATCTCCATATTCCCCTTCGCCCGTTTCAGCGTCTTATGAGCGCAGTGAATACAGCGCTGTGTGCAGAATGCCGTTGTTTCAATAATGATCTGCTTTGGATATGCAGAACTCTTTTTTTCAGCCAAAATATTTCTCCCACCATATCTGGAACATCATGAGGTTCCAAACCTTGCTGGCTGCTGATCTATTGCCGGAATAATAATCGGCGATCAAATGACGGACCGACTCGCTGTTGAAAAAACCATGCTTTCCTATTCGTTTGTCTGACAGAACTTCCGTGCAGTAGTCCTTCAGCTTTTCTACCATCCATTCAAAGACTGGGAGGACAAAACCTTCCTTGGGCCTCTCGGTGATCCCCGCTGGCAAAAGCGGCGCAACCGTTCGCTTAAGGATATCCTTGACGACACCGTCCCTTATTTTGAGCCGTCCCGGAATGGTCGCCGCAAGCTCCACAAGCCGGTAATCCAAAAACGGCGACCGCACCTCTACGGAATGTGCCATGGAAAGTGAGTCAACAAAGGACAGGACTTGATCGGGCAACTGGGTGTTCCATTCCATTTCAAGCATGCGGTTGAGGGGATCTTTGGATGTTGTACTTTTAAAATTATTAACAAAAACAGCGCATGATTTCGAACCGTTTGACCTTGATATAAAATCGGACGAGAGAAGACTCTCCTTATCTTCATCCATAAAGACTCCCAGACGATAACGCCAGCGAGCCTCATCCCCCCCGGATTTTTCAAAAAGATCGGTTAAAAAACGGATGTCACAAGGTTTGAAGAGTTCCTTTTCTCCCTCCGTCAGGGTCCCGTCCCGGACTTTTTCACAGAGACGCCGGAAATGGTGCATCGGAAAGGCCACCCTGTGCGACAAATAACTTCCGAACAATTCATCGGCGGCATCGCCGGAAAGGGCCACCTTTACGTGCTTTGAGATCAGCTTGGAAAGGAAAAAGGTTGAGATCGTACCGGAAAAGGGTTGGTCAAAGGCAGTAATGACATTTTCAACGTCATCGCGGAGTTCTCGCCAGGACATGATGTGCTCATGATGTTCCGTCCGGAAGGCTTGCGAGACCTTGCGGGCATAATAAAGATCCGCTTCCTTGTTTTTCAGCTCATCTTCGTATCCCAGGGTAAAAGTCTTGATGGGCTGACTGGAATAGCGCTCCATAAGAGCCACAACAACGCTGGAATCCACCCCTCCGCTGAGATACGCTCCAAAAGGCACATCGCTGATCATCCGTAATCGGGTGGAATCTTCCAGTAAGGATAAAATTTTCCCCTGGATCTCAGACTCGTCACAGTCGTCTTTTTCATTGAAATAAAGGGTCCACCATTTCTTTTTTGTGAGTTGCCCTCCGCTAAAGATTAACATTTCTCCCGGCAGCATGGAATGAATGCCTTGAAAAGCGGTGAGCGGCGCAGGAATATTTTTTAGAGTAAAATAGTGGTAAATGGCCTCGCAATTCACTCCCCGCTGATAGCCCGGATATTCCAGAATGGCTTTGATCTCGGAACCAAAGACGAATTTGTCGTTGATCACGGCATAGAAGAGAGGTTTAACCCCCATTCTGTCTCGGACTAGGAGCAGCTTTTGCGCATCAACGTCCCAAAGGGCCAGGGCAAACATGCCATTGATCTTATGGGGAAAGGCGTCTCCGTACTCTTCGTACAGGTGAACAATCACCTCGGTGTCGGAATGACCGGTGTAGAACCGG
>JBAXGK010000206.1:0-4348 GCA_037139435.1 Candidatus Omnitrophota bacterium
GCATCCAAGAATATCAAACGGACGTCCAGGGCGACGTCCTCGGGAAGCCCTTGATCATCCCGAAAAAAACTTATTCGGATGTTACGATCACGCCACGCGACTTGACCAACACGGCGAGCGATAGCGCTTTTCTCTCTTACCACGAACTCAAATACACGATCGACAATCTCAAAAAGAACGACATCCCCGTCTATGCAGAAAAAGTGGACCTTTACAACCGGATGGCCTCGCCCTGGAAGGGACTCGTCATGCTGCTTATCGCCATCCCCTTCCTGGGGACTGTGCGCAACCGCAAGGCGATCGCGATGAGCGTTCTGATGTGCGCAGCCATGGTGTTCGCATTCCATGTAAGCGACGCGATCTTGCTCGCCATGGGAAAAGCGGGAAGGCTCTTTCCGTTCTTAAGCGCGTGGGGTGGGAATATCATCTTCGCGACATACGCGCTCTTCAAGCTGGAAAAAGCTAATTATTAAATTCTCAGGGGAACGGGAAACGTTCACCGGGAAACGCAAGCGATCAACCTCAGCCGTTCCCCTCGGAAGGATCCCCTCGTTCGGCAGCACGCAATGCCCCTTCATCGATCGTCATTCCTGAACTATCAAAAGAAGGAAGCGCGATCGTTCCGTTGATGCGCGGGATTCCGGGCATGCTAGCCCCCCGGCCGAAAAGAGATGCCATCGTCGCCTGCGCCTGCGTCGCAGAGGCTTCTTGCCCGCGTTCTTCGGGACCGGCCTTCTGCTGAGCAAAGGCAAGGAGAGAAAAGAAGAGAGAGCCCATGATGCAGAAAAAGAAAAAACTTATCAGCCTTCTTGATCGTTTACCGTTCATGGTTTCCAATGCGTTCAAACAGGATTTTTTCTAGATCTTCGTGCCTGACGGGATATGGACGCCCTTCGGGATGATCACGATCCCGTCCCGGATGTAATAATGATCGCCGTCCTTCTCATCGATTGCCTTGGCATTCGTGATGCTGACGCCATCCCCGATCGACACATTCTTATCGATGATGCAATTCTCGATCACGCAGTTCTTGCCGACCCCGATCCGGTGATCCTGAGCCGGGTCTGGCCACTCGTAATAGTCATTGCCCATCAGAACGCTTTTGCGAACCACGGTCCCCTGGCCCACAACCGAACGAAGACCCACAACGGAGTGTTGGATCTTGGCGCCCGTGAGGATACAGCCTTCGGACATCACGACATGATCCAGTTCCGTTTCAAGGATCTTGGAAGGTGGCAAAAACCTCGGGCGGGTGAAAATTCGACCCTCGGGGGACATAAAGCTAAAGGGCGGATTTGTATTCGTGAGCTCAATGCTCGCCTCGTAAAAACTTCCGATCGTCCCGATATCGCGCCAATAACCCGTGAACACATGGCCGAAGACCTTGTAGTTTTTGATCGCCTTTGGAATGATCTCTCGACCAAAATCCTTTTCGCCTCCGGCGAGCACGTCCAAAAGCACATCGCGGTTAAAAACATAGATCCCCATCGACGCGAGATACATCGGGCCCTTCGCCTTCACGCGATGAAGATCGCAAAGAGGTTTGGGCATCGCATAGGATTCCACGTCATCATTCTTGCTTGGTTTTTCAAGAAAATCTGTGATCTGTCCGTCCTTCTGAAGTTTCATGACCCCGAACCCTTTGACAAGACGCTCCGGGACCGGAACTGTCGCGACGGTCACATCCGCCCGTTGCATCTCATGGAACCCCAGGATCTCCCTGTAATTCATCCGGTAAAGATGGTCCCCGGAGAGGATCAGAAAAACATCCGTGGCATCCGCGCGATAATGCGGCATACATTTCCGGACCGCGTCGGCAGTCCCCTGAAACCAGTCCGTGTTCTCAGTCGTTTGTTCGGCGGCGAGAAGCTCCACGCTCGTTTTGGTGAACGCCTCATACGGGTAGGTCCGGTGGATATGCCGGTGGAGCGAAGCGGAATTGAATTGCGTCAGGACAAAGATGCGCCGGAGAGCCGAATTGATGGCATTCGAGATCGGGATATCGACCAGGCGATATTTACCGCCGATTGGAACGGCGGGTTTCGAGCGGTAACTTGTAAGCGGGAAAAGCCTCTTCCCCTGTCCACCGCCAAGGATCAGGGTCGTAACGCGCCGGCTCATGTAAGGTTCGCTCCTAAGTTTTGGTATTGCTTCCACAAGACTTTTCGAAAAGTATCGTTCTCTTCCATCAGGACAAAGAGTCGTTCATGCAGTCGCTCGATCAATCCCTCGCGGGACGAGTGCCGCTCGTGGTTCACGAAAAGATCAATCCGGCGGATGTGCTCGTCGATCACCGCCATGTTCTTGCGGATCTGGCTTTTAATGATGCGCATCTCTTCTGAGGTAAAAGCCGAAGAATCGCAATCCATCGTCCGGACTTCTTTCACTGGAAGATCATGTCCCACATGCAGGATCATAGAGCATACCTCGCGATCAGGTCCGGCAGTTCCCTGCCGAACTCCGTTTTCATATAGACCCGAAAACAACCGGCCTTTTCGGCCTCGGGTTTTACCATCACCTTTTCCTGCGTCACAAACCCTACCGAAGGGATACTCTTTAAATCGGCACTTTTATGCAATTCGTTGAGCGCCCGGAACGCCTCGGCCTCGTTTTTTTCAAAATCGAGGATTACGAGAAAGGGCCGCTCGATCGCGGCTTGCTGGGCCAATTTTTCGGCATTATCAAAATTCCTTACCCCGACATGAAGTCCCGTCGCACATTTAACGATCTGGGTGGCCGCCGCCATATTCGCCACAAGAGCGAAAACACTTCGCTTCGCTTTGAGTACCCCGAACCCCAGCATATCGCGGCTCATGAAAGCCTCCTCTGAAATAGTACATGGTACTTGGTACATAGTACATGGTAAAAAAACAAAAAGCCATGCTCTGAGTTCGCCAAGAACTAAGGACCGTGTGCTAGGGACTGCTTTTAGTACTGTTCTCTATTAAATTAGGGGTTACCAGTACTATACCGCATACCCTTAAATTTAGATGTTATGCGGCATTAGTTATTTTTTCAAGAATCGCGATCTTCCCAGCCGCATCCTGCTGCAACACTTGCGGCCCCTGAATGGAACCCAAACTCTGAACCGCGTCTTGCCATTTCTTTTCACGGATCATTCCCAGAGCCGCGCGATAGATCGCTATGGCATTCATCAGATAGGCTTCCGTGAAAGTCTCGATCACTTCTTTTTTCTCGACCAGGTCCTGCTGCAGAGGCTGAAGATCGGCCGTGGTGGAGGGACTGGGCGACATCAATTCCATCAGCGGTCGCTGTAGATCCAAGTCGATCGTTCCGAAGGCCGCCGGATAAGACGGTGGCACTTCCTGGGGCGTCGCGTTCTTGCGCAGCTGATCAACCTCCAGGCTCATTTGAGCGATCAACGACAAAGCCTCCTGCCATTTTTTTTGAACGATCAGCCCTGTGAGCTTCTGATATTCCATGCTCAGAGCTTGTTCCTTGGCCTTTTTCCCTCTGTCCAGCACGCTCTGGTTCATGGCGCTTACTTTTGCGAGGGTGTCATTGATGAACGGTCGGAGCATGGTCAGGGCAACCGCGCGGTGTTTTTTCAGGTCCTGGGAATAGAGCGGGAACGCCAACGATTCCACCCAGAGATTCCGCGCGAGCAACACATCTCCCTTTGTGAACGCGTCCGCCGCCGCAAGGTACTTGGCTGCAAAGAGTCCCTCGAGCTTTTTCCTATAGCTTCTCGCAAAAGGCATTTTATAGAAGGCTTCTTGGTCTGCGATCATTTTTTGGTATTGCTCGAGCGTCCACACCGCCGAGGGCAATTTCTCGACCCATCCTGTCTGAAAGGGAACGGACCGGCCAAGAATCTGTTGTTCGACTGAGTCCGGTGCCCGATCCGCCGGGACCGTCACTTCTCGGGAAAGCAGCTCTTTTTCCTGGGGCGAAAGCAACGCCCAAGGATCCGTCACTACTTTCTCGACCGGTTTTTCATCCTTTTGAGGCTTAATCGAAAATGATTTCCACGCCTGAGGCGGGGATGATTTAAATATTTTGTAGGCCTTATAGGCCAGAAATCCGACCGCGGTGAGAATGACGAGGAAAAGCAATGTTCGAAAGAGAAATTTCAAATTCCCGGAAGAAAATCCTGGGCCTGGTTTTGCGGTGACTTCCTTGGCAGAACGAGGAAAAACTTTTTTCTCTGCGACGGATTCGTCTTCCCGCTTCACGGAAGAGCTCCAAAAACAGAAGGGGCACTCCTTGGCCGCGGGGGTCTCGAGTTCGAATTTCTTTCCGCAATGATTACAGACGAAGCGATAGGACATAGGAGGTCATTATGACTTTTTTTGACGAAAATTCCAGCGAATCTTAAAGGCCGTAT
>JBAXGK010000207.1:0-4271 GCA_037139435.1 Candidatus Omnitrophota bacterium
ACACCCTTTTTATTTGCTCCTATTCAGCCATTACACAATTTCATAATACGATACCTGATCCCGTCCCCAGCTTGATTCGGCAGAGGGTTTTTGTTACAATGCCGCCTCTTTAAAGAAGCGTTTCTAATGCTGTTCTCCATTTAATTTTAGGGTTAATAGCATTGTACCGCGTACACCTTAATTTCAAATGTCATGCGGTATTAACCCTCTTTACGACTTTCAGGGAAGACGATGCCTAAGCCTTTAACATTCCAAGAGTTAATACAAAAGCTGAACGATTATTGGGCTCGCCAGGGTTGCCTCGTGATGCAGCCCTATGACCTCGAAAAAGGCGCTGGTACTTTTTCCCCCCACACATTCCTCCGAGCTCTCGGGCCCGAGCCATGGAAGGCGGCGTATGTCGAACCCTCCCGGCGGCCCACGGATGGTCGCTACGGCGAGAATCCGCACCGGACTCAGCAATACTATCAATATCAGGTCATTCTGAAGCCATCTCCGGGGGACCCGCAGGAACTTTATCTGAATAGCCTTCGCGCAGTCGGTATTGACCCTCTTTCCCATGATATCCGTTTTGTAGAAGATGACTGGGAATCTCCGACGCTGGGTGCGTGGGGTCTTGGCTGGGAAGTGTGGCTCGACAGTCTTGAGATCACGCAATTCACTTATTTCCAGCAATGCGGTTCGATCGATCTGGATGTGATCTCTTGTGAGATCACCTATGGCCTGGAGCGCATCGCCATGTTCCTTCAACAGAAGGATTCTCTTTTCGATATTCAGTGGAATGACAAAGTGACCTACGGCGATGTCCATCTGCAAGGGGAACGGGAATTCTCCAAATTCAATTTTGAAGGGTCAGATCCCGAGATCTACCGACGGCATTTTGAGGATTATGAAAAACAGGCTGCGCGGCTGCTCGAAGGCGGGATGGTCCTGCCGGCTTATGATTGTTGCCTCAAGACCTCGCATATTTTTAATCTTCTCGATGCGCGTGGCGCTGTAAGCGTGAATGAACGGCCTCGCTACATTGCCCGCGTCCGTGCTTTAGCTCGTCGCTGCGCGGAAGGATATCTTGAAAGCCGAAAGGCACAGAATTTTCCGTTACTAAAAAATCTCAAATCTCAAATTTGAAATCTAAAACACATGCCTAATTTATTGATCGAGATCGGAGTGGAAGAGTTGCCGGTGGGAGCTCTGGACGTCATTTATGACGAACTGGCGGTGAAGACACGTCAAAAACTGGTGGACGAGCGCATTGCTTTTGCGGACGTCAAGGTGGAGGCTACCCCTCGCCGCATAGCGCTTTTTGTCCAAGGGATTGCTTTGATGCAGCCGGACCGGGAACTCGAGATCTCGGGCCCCTCCCATGAAAAATGCTACGGCCCTGACGGGCGGCCAACCCCCGCGCTTCAAGGTTTCCTTAAAAGCAAACAATCCACGGAAAAAGATATCGAAGTCAGGGAAACTCCCAAGGGGAAATTCATCTTCCTGAAGAAAAAGGAAAAAGGCCGGGCCGTGGTGACACTCCTTCCGGATCTAATCACGGGCCTTCTCGCCTCACTCTCTTTTCCCAAGCTCATGCGCTGGGAATCATCGGGGTTCCGTTTTCCTCGTCCCATTCGCTGGCTGGTCGCTCTGCTGGACGCTAAAAAGATACCGCTAGGGCTTGCGGATGTGAAATCCGGCAATAAAAGTTTTGGTCATCGCTTTCTTTCCCCGCAAAGTTTCACAATTCTGAAGGCCGACTGGAAGGCCTATGTCGCGCTTTTAAAAAAGAAACATGTCTTTTTGCCGATCGAAACGCGTGAGGCCTTGGTCCGCGGAGCTCTCAAGAACCGATTCGGACAAAAGCTGAGTGATGAGGAACTCGCCCACATGAACGCTCAGCTTGTGGAAGAACCGTTCTTTTTGGAAGGGACTTTCTCGCAGGAATATCTCGAGCTCCCAGCGGAAGTGCTCGCGAGTTGCATGAAAAAGAACCAGAAAGTTTTTGCCTGTTGTGACACCAAAGGGAAGATGAAGAATCAGTTCGTGGCCGTGATGAACGGTAAACGTAACGGCCTCGCGAAGATCCGGTCAGATTATGAAAATGTTCTAGATTCGCGACTTAAGGATGCCCGCTATTTTTACGAAATGGACACGCGCGAAACATTCGAAAAGAAGAAACCAAAACTCGCCGAACTTGTTTACCTCGGTAAGCTTGGTTCGGTGCTCGACAAGACCGAACGGCTTGAGAAAATGGCCACGGAGTTCGCTCAAGCGACGGGGCATCAGGACCTTGCTTCAGGGCTCGCTCGTGTCGCAGCGCTTTCCAAAATCGATCTCGTGACCCATCTTGTTTATGAAATGCCGGACCTTCAGGGGATCGTGGGCCGGGAATATGCTCTTGAAGCTGGAGAGAAAGACGAAGTTGCCGTTGCCATCGGCTCCCAATACCTTCCCAAGAATCTGACGGAAGAGCACTTCAAGGTTAAAAAATCCATCAGCCTTCTTGGAGCGCTCTACGGGATCATGGATCGACTGGACCTTTTGATCGGGGCCTTGGGCTCAGGGATTGAACCCACGGGAAGCCAGGATCCTTTCGCGTTGCGCCGGGCCGGCGGTGTTGTCGTGAAGCTCGTCCGCGCATTCGGGATCTCGTTCTCTTTGGAGAAAGTTCTTGAGGCCAATGTGCAGCTCTATGGCGATAAGCTGACCAAAAAGGACGGTCTAAAACTAAGGCTTGTGAAATTTCTCCAAGAACGCGTTTCTTTCGAACTTGGTGTGAAGTCCGGGACGCGCCCTTATGAGATCTTGCAAGCGGTCATGGGCTCTTCTTTTGAGGATATCGCGGACGTGTTCAAAAGGTTTGAGGTGTTGACCGGGATGGATCAGAAGATTTTGATCAAGGCGGCCAAAGTGATCCAGCGTACGGCGAACATGCTAAAAGGTTATGGTAAAACGGCCGGCGAGCCCAAAGAGGAGCTCCTTGTCGAGGTCCAAGAGAGGACGCTTTTTGAATTGCTTCGTGCGAAAGCGAAAGATGTCTCCGAACTTCTTGAAAAAGGGGATGGCGAGAGGGCGACGCGGCTTTTCGCGGATCTTTTTTCCGTGCCGCTGAATGATTTCTTTGACCATGTTCTCGTGAATGCCGAGGACGCGGTTTTGCGGGAGAACCGGATGGCGCTTGTGGCCAAGGTTAACCGGCTTTATGCGGCCAGGATGGCGGATCTTTCGGCACTATCCAGAATTGACGAAGAGTGATATAATCCGCGCTCTTCAAGGCCTCTTTTAAAGACCCCTGATGGTCCGCCAGAGGATAATTTTTAAAATCGTAATCCATCAAATCAACAAGAAGTGAAAAGGAGCTACCATGAGTACCGCAACATGCAGGAAATCCTCAAAATCCAATTCTAAATCCAAATGCGCAAAATACGTTTATTTCTTTGGGAATGGCAAAGCGGAAGGCGATGCCAAGATGAAAGAAATCCTCGGGGGGAAAGGCGCGAACCTCGCCGAAATGACGAATATCGGTATTCCCGTCCCGGCTGGTTTTACGATCACAACCGAAACCTGCGATCTTTATAATAAGAACGGCAAGAAGTGGCCCGCGGGTCTTGAAGAACAGGTCCGTACGAATGTTGCTAAGCTCGAAAAAGCCATGGGCTTGAAGCTCGGGGACCGGAATAATCCGCTTCTCGTTTCTATTCGCTCAGGCGCCGCGGCGTCAATGCCGGGCATGATGGACACCGTGCTCAACCTCGGTCTTAATTCCGAAGTGGTGCAGGGGCTTATCGTGAAGACCGAGAACGAACGTTTTGCTTGGGATTCCTACCGCCGTTTCATCCAAATGTTCGGCGACGTCGTGATGGAAGTGCCGCACGATGATTTCGAACATGTGCTTGAAAAGAAAAAACAGCAGGTTGGCGCAAAGTCCGACACCGAGCTCAACGCCAATGACCTCAAAGACGTGGTCCGTCAGTATAAGAAGATCTATTTGGACCACACGAAGGAAGAATTTCCGCAGGATCCTTTCGAACAGCTCATTAAGGCCACCAATGCGGTCTTCAATTCATGGAACAATCCTCGCGCCATCAAGTACCGCCAGATCAATGAGATCCGCGGTCTTCTCGGCACGGCCGTGAATATCCAGGCCATGGTGTTCGGGAATATGGGCGAGACTTCCGGGACCGGCGTTTGCTTCACGCGCAATCCTTCGACCGGCGAGAATAAGTTCTATGGCGAATATCTGATCAACGCCCAGGGCGAAGACGTCGTGGCCGGTATCCGTACGC
>JBAXGK010000208.1:0-4269 GCA_037139435.1 Candidatus Omnitrophota bacterium
CCTCGCCCTGAAGAGATGAGAATATCTCGGTGATCCGCGCCGCCCCAGAAGACGGGGCGAGCCTCGCCTCCCTTTTGGGTAGGCGGGCGCCATCTGATCCATGCGAGCCGTTCATAGAGAAACCAGCGGATCCGGGATGCCGGCTTCGCGAAATCCTTTGGCGCGTAAAATACAGGAATCACACGTACCACAGGGCTTATCGTCCCCGGCGTAACAGGACCAGGTCGTTTCGAATGGAACCCCAAGCTTCTGCCCCAAAAGAACGATATCTTTTTTGGTCAGCTTAATAAGGGGTGCTTTGATCTCGATCTTTGAACCTCCGACACCAGCCTTGGTACCTCCCCACATAGCCGCGGCAACGGCCTCAAGATATTCCGGCCTGCAATCGGGATAGCCGCTGTAATCCAGAACATTGGCGCCGATGAAGATCGCCTCTGCCCTCTCGGTTTCAGCGCAGGACATCGCCATGGAAAGAAACACACTGTTCCGCCCCGGCACGTAAGTCACCGGGATCTCCCCTGACATCGTCTTCTCATCGCGGTCCTTGGGAAGTTGAATCGTAGCATCGAGCAGAGCGCTGCCCTTCCAAGGCATACTCAGAGCTGCAAAATAGTGCGGGATCCTAAGCGCCTTTGTCAGAGCGCGAGCGAATGAAATCTCCCGGAAATGTCGCTGACCATACTCGATGGATAGAGCGATGGGCGAATAATCTTCGGAGCGCGCCACGTAGAGACTCACGGTAGAATCCAGCCCGCCGGAGAGCAGGCAAATAGCTTTTTTCATGAAACGCTGACAAGCTTAACGGACTTGAGTCTTTCGCCAAGGAATGATTCGCCGATTCGCGCGAAATTCCGGACATGATCCGTAACGAAGATCTTCAGTGGCGCGCAACGGACCCGGGGATACAGAAGACCCTTCTTTTGAAGAAGCGCCTTCAAGCGGAGCGCTGTGGGAGCGGCAGAATCTACGAGCCGAACACTGGGCCCCATCACTTTTGCGATCACTTTTTCGAGCAAAGGATAATGCGTACACCCAAGGATCAAAGTATCGACTTCTTTCTTTTTGATGGGAGTAAGATACTTCCGCGCGGCTTCGAGAGCAACAACGTCGTCCAACCATCCCTCTTCGGCAAGTGGCACAAAAAGCGGACACGGCTTCAGAAAATATTCGGCGTTCGGGGACCTCTCGGTAAGGCTTCGGGCGTAACTTCCACTCTCAATCGTGGCATAGGTCGCGATGACCCCGATTCGGGAGTTCCGAGTAACGACCAAAGCTTCTTCCACCGCGGGGCTGATCACATCCAGGACCGGAATCGGCAACATCTTAGAAAGCAGCTTGAACGCAACGCTTGAGGCAGAATTACATGCGATAACAAGCGCCTTGATCTTTTTATTCAGTAGGAAGCGGGCACAATCCGTCGAAAGTCGCCGGATCTCATCGTTTGATTTTGTCCCGTAGGGAAGATGGGCTAGATCCCCCAGATAGAGGATTTCTTCGGAAGGCAACCGACGTCGCAACTCGCGAACAACCGTCAGTCCCCCGAGACCCGAATCAAATACTCCAATGGGAGAACAGGCTGACTTTCGCAGAGCACTGGATTTTTCAAGAGAACAATTTTTCATATTCAGGGCTGGTCAGTAACGGTGCATTTCCCAGAGGGTGCATGAGATATTTTAAAGCACCGTTACCTTTTGCATGGCTTTCCGGATGCGGCCGAGGCCCTCTTCGATTTGATTGATATCGAGGGCGTAGCTGAGGCGAATCCTATCGGGAGCTCCGAACCATTCTCCAAGATAAGTGATTACTTTAAAATCCTGATAAAGAACGGATAGAAATTCCCTCGCATTTTTGCATTTTGGGAGTACGTAGAACGCGCCTTCCGGCTTCCAAAGATCGAAACCAAGGTCCACCAACCCCTTGTAGATATAATCCCGCCGCTGGCGCCATATGATTAGTTGTTTCGCGCTGTATTCTTTGGGAGCCCTCATAGCAGAAAGCGCCATGTCCTGCCCCACCAAATTCGTGTTCATCGACGTATGCGTCTTCATCTCGCAGACATTTTCGACTATTTTTTTGTCGGAACTCCAAAGATATCCGACCCTCACACCGCACATGCAATACGTCTTCGAGAATGAATTAACCGTGATCACATGGTCGCCGTGAATATGATAATTTTCGCGCTCGTAAATTAAATCCTTATACACTTCATCAGAAACAACATAAACACCCAGCTTTTGCGTGATGCTTTCGATCTCTTTTAACGTCTCGATAGCCTCGACCCTTCCCGTCGGATTAGAAGGCGAGTTGATCAGAACGGCACGGCAATCCTTTATTTTTTTCTTAAAATCATCCAGATCTATCCGGCCGTCCACAAGATCCGTAAAAACCGGAGCCATCCCCGCGAGCTCGATGATCGGCAGATAGGAATAATAATAAGGGCGTGGAAGCAATACCTTCTCGCCTTTTGACCATCCCCTAAAAATAAGGTCGAGCGCCTCGGAGGCTCCGTTGGTGATGACGAAATTTTCAGCGGTGGAACCGGGATATTCACGGGCCAGAGCTTCTCGCAATTTAACTTCGCCCTGAATAAGTCCGTAACGCAAATCACGTGTAAGATCGATGCCCTGGAAAGCTTCCGGCGGTGGTGGCAAGTCAGGCTGTCCGGAACCGAAACTGATTACGCCATTCCCCTGTTTTCCGATAAAATCGGCGGGACTTTTAAGCCTGAGGATTTCGGTCATTTTAAAATGATTAACTGCCCTTCTTCGATTTCGTCGTCTTCTTCGAAATTGCTTTCATGACTGCAGATAAAACCGCCACAAACTACGCCGCAAATAGAATTATTCCCCGTCTTCATCCTCATCTTTACCCAAGCCGCCCTCTTCGTCATCGATCATGCAAAGGACTTCATCTCGTTGGACTCTATCATCCTCATCTATGCACACTTCCGCCAAAACACCTGTCGCAGGAACCGAGATCATCACCACAGAATCTTCAGTCGCAAGCTCTACGAGGTCATCCCCTTCGGTAACAGCATCCCCTTCTTCGAAAAACCAGGTCTTCACCGTCGCTTCATCCACGTTCTTTCCCAAACCCTTCGCTAGAACCTCAAACATCGTCCGCGCTCTCCTTTTCTATCCTTGTCTTCTATTCTCTTCTGAAATGGCTGACAAGGCTTGCCCCAATTTCAGACTTCTGAAATGAATAAGTATTGGGACTAAATGCCCGTGCAAGTTTCCGTATTACCGCAAGTCCGCGCCTCTCCAAGACCGGAGAAGGTCTCACGAGCGTGATAAGAACTACGAACATACGCACCCGCTAAAACTTTTTCAAATCCGATGGCCATAAGCTTACGCTTCAAATCCTGGAATTTCTCCGGCGTCACATACTCCTGAACTTCCAGGCTCTGCGCCATCGGCTGAAGATATTGCCCGAGCGTCATCATACTGACTCCCACCGACAAAAGATGCCGCCCTGCCTCCATGATCTCGGGAACCGTTTCTCCCAAACCTAGCATCAGGCCACTTTTCGTGATCCGTTGAGGGGCCAATCGTTTGGCGATCTCAAGCGTCTTGAGTGAGCACTGATAATCCGCCTGAGGTCTTACGACTCGCTGCAACCGCTCCACAGTCTCAAGATTATGATTAAAAACCTCAGGCCCAGCCTCGACCACGCGATGAACCAACTCTTCCCGTGAATGGAAATCCGGGGTCAGAACCTCAACTTGAGAATCGGGGATCTCCCGCTTTACAGCCCGTACCGTGCTGGCATAATGTCCCGCTCCTTCGTCCGCCAGATCGTCACGCGTCACAGAGGTGACAACCACATAACGAAGCCCAAGCTCCTTGGCTGCGAACGCCACACGCTCTGGCTCATCCCCGCGCAGCTTCTCGCCCGCGCCGGTCGGTACGGCACAAAAACCGCAATGACGAGTGCAAACGCCGCCCAAGATCATGAAGGTCGCCGTATCCTTGGAATAACATTCGTGACTATTCGGACACATGGCGGCGCGACAAACGGTATTTAATTCATATTTATGTAAAATGGCATGCGTCTTCTGCGAAGAATTCTCCGGCAACGAACGCCGCAACCAATCCGGAAAACGTCTGAAGGATCGCACGTGGGACCTTTCTTGAAAAAAATTTTACAATGGTCCGATAAGAAAAGTGTTTGTTTTTATCAGAAAGCGCAAGGAGTGTCAAGCTTCAAACATAACTTCGACTCACCCCTTTTTATAGAATCGCAAGTCATTACCATGAGCTGCCTTAG
>JBAXGK010000209.1:0-4258 GCA_037139435.1 Candidatus Omnitrophota bacterium
GTGTAATTCCACGATCTCTTTGGCGATGGTGAGGCCGAGTCCCGTGCCGCTTACTCCCTGCATGGCTTTGGATTCGACGCGCGAGAACTTTTCGAAGAGCTTCTGAAAATCATTTTTAGCGATCCCCGGGCCCGTATCACGAACTCCGACTTCGACTTTTAACAAATCCGCAGAGCGTCTACCTTCGACAGTGACCGTCCCTCCGCTGGGGGTGAATTTTAGGGCATTGCCGATGAGGTTCGTGAGCACCTGGCTGATCCGGTCTTGATCGGCCTCGATCTCCAACGGTTTTTCAATCTTCGTCTGGATCGTGATCCCCTTTGTCTTGCTCCAGGCTCCGAATTCGTTCACGAGAGACTGGATGAGGTTATCGACGTGGAAGGGAATAGGTTTGATGGTGAATTTATTCGACTCAAGCTTCGAAAGGTCCAAGAGGTCGTTGATCAGACGGGAAAGGCGCTCGACATTGTTTAAGGCAAGCTTGGCAAATTTTTCCTGGGTCGGACTGAGTTGGTTGACCGAGGTGTCGCAAAGAAGCTGGAGGGATCCCCGGATACAGGTAATGGGCGTTCGAAGGTCGTGAGAAATATTGGCTAGAAACTCGTTCTTCAGGGCTTCCAACTCTTTTTGTTTCGTAACGTCGGAGATCACGGAAACAAAACCGACGGTTTTGCCATCCTCGCTTTCAATAACGGCGTTGCTGGCGAGGAGTACTTTTCGCACATGATCGTTTTGACTTTGGATCACGACCTCTTTGCTTTTCCCCGCTTCGGAGGGCTCCTGTACAAAGCTAACCAACTGCTCCTCTTTGAGATCGCTTAAAACAGACCGGCCGATCTTGTCTTCTTTCTTCACGCCCAAAAGCCTCTCGGCGGCCGGATTCATCAGCAGGATCTCGCCCTTCTTGTTCACCATGATCACGCCTTCGGCCATGGAATGGACGACCTCTTCCGTCTGCTTTTTTTCCTCTCCCATGACCTTGAACGAGGTGTCGAGTTTTTCAAAGTTATCGCTCACGACCTTGATCTTTTTTTCAGCAAGGTCGAGCGACTTGTTTTTCTCTTCGATCACGCGGTCGTAGCGTTGCTTGATCTCAAACGTTTTTTCCATCGTCTTTTTCTGAACTTCCGCGGTGACAATGCTGGAGATCTTCTTCGTAAGGGGGCTGACGGGCTGGGTGCTTCCTGCGAGATGGTCCCTGAGTTCTTGCTCGAACTTCTGCGCGGAGACTTCGGAGCTTGTGCTGACCGCCACCTCTACGGAACGCTTTTTCTTGGCCATACTAAGGGCTAGAACAAGGGCGCACGTCACGGCTACAAACATGACGATTAAAAAAATAGGTACGGTAGAGTCCATAAAAATGCGCTTACCTCTGAGGGTTAACGAATCGAAGACATTATTGTATGGATAACTGGAGGTTTGTCAGCTAATAACTTTTTTATCGGAGCCTACGGCGGATTTATAGATTGTCTGTTGTTCGAACAAGCATACTTTTTATCGTCGCGTTTGGTGTGGGCTGTCGGATGGCGACGCGCGCTTGTTTCTAGCGGTTGTCATTCCGAAAACGACTGCTGATGGCGCGCGTTACTGTTCTTATTAAAATGATGCCGAATCCGGATCGATAGGATGGTGTCGTAGTAACCCTTTTTTTATCGCGGAAGCATTCATGGGCCGAAATAAAATTTAAAATTGCTGTAACTCATTTGATTCCAATGGGTAGGGAGTTTCGCTTTATTTGACAAATGTTGCTTTTGGCGGCTATACTTCTTGTATGATTGTAAATCTATAAAATAAGTATTTAAATCCCATTCATCTACCAAGGTTGTTTTGAAGCCCCAAAAGGAACAAAAATCTAAAACGATATGACATCTACTAACATAAAATCTTTGAAGCTTAGGGGGATTTCTTTGTTTGTGGCCGTCGTTTTCACGATGACCACCCTCACGGGGAGTCCATCTCAGGCTTTTGCTTCATTGGGCGTTACGGATCTTACCCGTGGGGTGAAAGCGCAGACCGGACTTCGTCAAGATCTCTACGCTATGCCCACCGAGCTCGGCTCACTTGTTACTCTCTGGGAACCGAGCGCTGGAACCAATTCCGGGGAGCGCCGGGCCGAAAACATTAGCCGTTCATTGTCGCCCGTTTTACGGGACGATCCGTTTGTCGTGCTCATACAAGACGCCCACGCGAATCCCGAGGCACAGAAGAACATCGCCACCATGCTGCAATACCTGGAAGCCAAGTCCCCGGACCTTACGGTGGGCCTCGAGGGCGCCGCCGGAGCCCTTCATCCCGAATATCTGAATTTCTTCAAGGAGTTTCCGGAAGCGAACCAGGCCGTGGTGGAAGATCTGAAGCAGAAGGGCGAGTTGACCGGAGCGGAGATTTTTCTTTTGGAGAAGTATCGGGGCACGGGAACCCCACAGGGGCTGGACACAAAACGTTCTGACGGGGAACGAGAAACGAATTCGTTCGACGTTAAGCGTTCAACGTTCCACGCGCCGAAGGCGTACGGCGTTGAAACACCGGCCCTCTATCGCGACAACCTTAAAACCTACCGCGATCTGTTGTTCAAGCGGGATGAGATGCAGACGCTTCTGAACCCGGTCCGCGCGAATCTCGAAAAAGAGAGCTCGCAGAAATTGAACGGGGAACTCAGGGATTTTCTCAAAGAAAGAAGTCGTCGCAAAGAAGGTAACTTTGGGGCTCAGACGACCGCTCAGGGGGATCCTAATCTTCACGCCTATATCCGGTACCTGCAGAAACAAGTGCTGAAGCTCCTCGAGGTCGATCTGAAAGATCCCATTGAGCAATTGCGTTTTCCGAGCCTCCTGCGTGTCGTGATGCTCGAGGAAGCCCGCAAAGGTTTTGACCCCGAAAAAGTCAAGAGCCAGTGGGAAGAAGCGATCCGAAGCGTTAAGTCCGCGGCCAAAGACTCAGGCGAAAAGGATTTCGCGGAAGCGCTTTCTGCCTTTGGCCGTGAAAAAGGTTTTATCCCCGCCGGGGAGGGAAAAGCATTTGTCGCTTCGGCGCCACGATCCCTTTTTCCGCGCAAACTGCTCGAAGGATTATTCCTCTTCGCTCAAAAACACAAGCTGTCGTTTACCGGCCGGGAGGCGTTCTGGCAAAGCTGGAAACTGGCAGTCTTTCAGGCTGAGATTGATGTGACGGAACTTCTCCAAGAGATGGACGCGCTGGAAGAGGGGTTGATCCAAAAGCTTGCCCGTTCAGAGGAGGAAAAGGCACTCGTTCAAAAACTCGGGAATTTCGATCTCCTTGAAAAACTCCTCCGCCTCGAAGTAAGCCGCCCGGAATATGAGAAGGCTCTTGCCCGCAGCGAAGCTCTGAATGTCTTCGTGAAAGATTCCGCGAACCTGCGGAAGGCGTTGGACAAAGCCTATTATTTTTATGAAGTGTCCCTGAAGCGCGACCGTGCCCTGATCGACAACGCGTTATCCCTCTCCGTACGCCGTACGCCGTACGCCGTACAGGTTTTGATCACCGGCGGCTTTCACACTCCCGGGATCGAAGAGATCCTGCGCCAAAAGGGGATCGGCTATGCCGTCTTCACGCCGCGCATCACAAAGGTCGACCACGGCGAGATGTATCAGAACGTCATGTCGGACGCGAACGCCGACCTCTCCGCTTACTTCAAGGTCAAAAATCCGTTCCGCACAAAGCAAGAAGCCATTCTTTTCAAGGAGCTCATTGAGATCGCCACTCCGGCGCTTTCTGAAAAGTATCAAGGCACGGGTGCTGAGATCGCCGGACGCGTACAAAAAGCGGCCGAAGAGAATCCCGTTCTCTCCCGCGTTGTGATGACTCAAACTTCTGCCCAGGATCCCGCATCGTTACGCTTTACGCCGAAGCCCGCAGGTGAACTTCTTCCCCAAAATGCCGCCATTCCGGGGATACCGGTTACAAGCAGTCTTGCCTACTCGGAGGAAGTGACCACCCCGAGTCCATTAATTGATGGCGCTGTGCCGGCAGTGGTCACCTTCACTGTCGCGCGTGCTCTGCAGATCGATACAAAACAAGAATCGGTTTTGCAGGAGAAGGGAACCGCCAAGATCGGCGATCTGAACGTCTCCGTCGGAACGCTTACCGGCGGCCGTGCCGTGCCGCAGACGAGCCGCTCCGAGGCGCGGAATCCTGCCGCCGCTGGGGATATGAAACGGGAAGTATTGCCCGGGTCGGCTTTGGATATTGCGAATGCTTTCAGGGACCGTGTTTATATCACCGGGAATCTTCCTGCGGG
>JBAXGK010000210.1:0-4251 GCA_037139435.1 Candidatus Omnitrophota bacterium
CGAGGTCCAGTAATAATACGCAGTGCCCGTTCCATTAACTTCAATGGTGTGGCCCTGGCCGGAAAGTTCGGCACCGTTCAAAGAAGCGGAGTTCTTGTCATCAAAGGATGCCACGGGTTTGCCGTCTGAAAGAACACGCCCCGTATAATTCTGCGTCTGAGCTTTGAGGTGGCGCGAATATTTCCCAAGCCCGAGGAGCGCCTGCGCGTTATTCTGTGTTGTGTCCCACTGCCCCGCCTTCATCACGCCCTCAAGACGCTTCACCAGGATCGGCACCAAAGGATTCTCCGGATCTACTTCCATAAAGATAGAGAGACCCAGCGCGGCCGGCAGGACATTAAACTCGCCTTCCCCTTTTCCGCCGAAGGATTGATTGTTGAAGCTTTGCCCGATCAGTTCGGTCATTGCTTTTTTATCACCCATCAGCGCGAGTGAGCCCGCGAGATAAAGCTTCCCGGCTTCGGAAAGATCGCCCTTTGTTTCCTGAAGGCGCCTGATCCAGGATGATTTGACGCGCCCGGCTTTTGCGAGCACATAGACCGCTTGGGACTTGAGAGTCCCGTCAGCATCGCCATCCTTTGATTTCCCGGACACAAACTTCTCGAGATAATCCAGAGCATCTTTCAGATCATCCTTCGGGACCGCATAACCGGCATTCTTCGCTTCCACAAGAAATTCCGTCGCGTAGACCGTTCCCCAGTCATACGGAAATGAATCTCCCGGCCACATCCCGAACCCGCCGGATGAGGTTTGCATGGTGAAGAGCCGCCCGATACCGGCCTGAATATTGCGATCAATCTGCGGAGCACTGAACAGCTTGAGGTCGATCACAGGCAGGATCTCTTTCATGTAGAGAAGCGGGAATACCGTCGACGTCGTCTGCTCAACACATCCATAAGGATACTCGATCAGAAACCTGAGAGCGCCAAGGAACTGCACGGAAGGAAGCGAGGAAACAACAAGCCTGTTCGATTCCGTCCCCTTCAGCCAGCCTGAAGGCAGTTTGACCTCCGCTTTTCCGGGAGCCTTCACGGTGCCGGACCCGCCAAGTGTTACGAAATTCGCGGCAGGTCTTACGGAAAGCTCAACAGTCTGCTCCGCTTCTTCGTTCCCGAGCTTCGCCTTTGTCTTGATCGTTGCCTTCCCCGCATGCGCGGGAGCGGTCACGCTGAACTTCACGATCGTTTCCTCGCCCTGCTTCGCAGAAACTTTCAAAGACGGAGCGGATGTGATCTTGAAATCTTCAGGGACTTCCAGAGAAACACTCGCCTCTCCGTCTTTTCCCGTTTCATTAAAGATGCTCACGGGAACAGTAAACTGATCACTCGGAGCAAGAAACCTCGGAAGCGACGGCTCGATCATAAGAGGCTGCTTCACTTTGACCTGCGCGTCCCCGTTCCCGAAATCCTTCTCAGCACTTGCGACCGCCATAAGACGCAGTTTCCCCGTGAACTCCTTCGGGATCGTGAACTCCACGGACGCGTCCCCGCTTCCGTCTGTCTTGACATCGCTAAGCCAGAGCGCGACAGGCCTGACCCTCTTCACGGAAATCGGGTTGAGATGCTTCTTGGCGTCATATTCCGCGTCCCCTGCCGGCGACGATGCTCCGTTCACTTTTTTATCTTCCGGCTCCGGGATTAGCAGGGAATAAAAATCTGAGGTCTCCACTCCATTAGCCCGCTTCCCGTAGAAAAACCCGAACGGGTCCGCGGTTTTGTAACCCGTAATCTGAAGGATGCCTTCATCCACGAGCGCTACAGACATCTCCGCAGCCCTTACTTTCTGCGAATCCTTTTCAACCGAAAGAGACACTTTCACCTTCTCCCCCGGGCGAACCACATCCGGAAGCTTTGCAGTCACTGATAGCCTGTGCTGCGCCTCTTCTATCATAAGAGGCGTTACACCATAGGCGCGGTGAGCTGCCCACTTCTCGCCCTTCACGATCGGACGGATCACAGTCACCGAGCAATACGCGTTCGGAGAAAAGGACGCTTCGACCGGAATCGTGACCTGCTGGGTTGCATCGGTAAGATCTACGACCGTAGCGGTGAGAACTCTGTCCTGCGTTACCGTAATAAGCGCCTTACCTTTAAAAGGAGATTTGATCAGAAGCTTGGCTGTTTCTCCAGGTACATAAGTCCGCTTATCAAGCTGGAGCTCAATTCTGTCAGGACGTTCCATAGCCCAAGGCATCGCCGCACCCCACGGACCTTCCACATAGAACTTAATCGCGGCAGTATGCCCGCTTTCGCTTTTTACCCTGACGATATGATCACCCCAGCTTTTGGGCGTGAACGAGAACGTCCCTGCTCCTTTTCCTGAATCCACCGAAGCGGCATGGACCGCTTCCTCACGACTCTCGGAAGTCCACTGGTAGTCGCCGTTCTTGTCCTTCTTCAGAATGCTTTCCCAATTCACGGTATGGACAGTCAACTTCAGCTGACCGGACGGGATCTCTTTGCCGTCGGGAGAGAGCACAATAAACTCAAAATCGGTGAGGTTACCTTCAACTGCATTTCCGGTGGTCTTCTTACGAATGCCGACATAAGAAGAATATGGATCGAATGCCCTTTCTTCACGAGCTGTGATTGTCCGTCCACCGGTTTCCTTTACAGTCGCCCCAATCGCGAGGCGGACGGAAGAAGGCGCTAAGACATGCTCGGGAGTCTTGAACTCAAACTCAGCCTTTCCATCGGGACCGGTCCTTTTCCCTTCCACTGGTATTTTCTTTTCTGAAAATTCGACCGTCTCATCTTTAAAGGAATAACTTTTAAATCCTTCCGGAGCAAAGTCCTTTGGCCGAAGCACTACAATCAGCTCGACATCCTTGTCTGCGGCCGCGGCACCGAAAGACTGCTCTGCCAAAACACCCACCTTCACGGTCTCATCGGATACCAGACGCTTTTCCGCAACTTTCAGCTTCACGGAAAGACGGGCCGGCATAAACTCTTCGACCTGGAACTGAAACACACCGATTGCTTTCTCCGTCCCGGGGATTTTGATCTCGGCTTTGTAATTACCAGTCAGGACTTCCACGGGAAGATCGAGCTCCCATTCCGCGATCCCGGCCTTACCGAGCATCCCGTTCAGCTTCTTAAAGACCTTGCCGTCCGGGCGCTTGATCTCGCAAAGAATTGGGAATGTCCCAGGAAGCTCCATGCCTCTTCCGCGCACAATGGTCCGAACATGGGCTGTCTCTCCCGGCCGATAGATGTTCCGGTCGCCATAGACAAACGCCTCATACCCACCGCTTACATACGCCCTGCCGTCCACCGCAAAATCGGTCTCGGAAAGCACAGTTTCTTCGAGTTTGATGAAGGAGAGGTCTTCCGCAGACGATGCCGTCACCACGAAAGGCTTCCTGTCCCCGGCCCAATCTACATCTTTGAAATGGAGGAACCCGTTCCCGTCGGTGTTGGCATCGAGGATCTGCTGATTGGTCTTGCTGAAAACTTTGACCGTCGCCCCAACCACCGGCTCCGCGGTCGAAAGACGATTGAGCCAGACAAAAAGATCGTTCTCGGATTTCTTGACAACGATCCCGATGTTGGTAGCAATGATAATTCTGGATTCCCTTCGCCAGCTCTCCTCATCTCCCGTTTGGGCTGAAAAGAAATATAGCCCGCTCGCCTCTTTCCCAAGGATATCCCTTAAATTGACTCGGACTTCGCCCTTCTCGTTGCGCTTGAACTTAGTTTCTACGGTCTTGCTGACCGAATCGGGGCCGATGTCATCCGGGATTCCTCCGTACCCCATGTTGTTAAGAAGGAAGACGAGGTTATTGTCGTAGATCTTGGCCATCGAGACTTCGATCTTTTCGATATTTACTGTCTCGACAGGCACAGTCTGGCTTCCGTCAAGCAGGAGGTACTGACCGTTCGTCTTAAGGGAGAGCTCAGGTTCATAATCCGGAAAAACAACAGTCTCCGTCTTCCCATCTTCAAGTTTCTTCCCATCCTCGGAAGGAACGCCTTTCAGGATCTCGACTTTATATTCTTCTCCCGGCTTGAAATCGCCATAGATCTTGAGACCCCAGTAAACCTGCTCAATTCGAATAGGCTTTTCCGGAGTGATCGCAACATACCCTTTGTCCGCATCCGACCCCAGCTCTTTGGAAAATCCGATATCAATATAAGACCCGCCCTCCTCGGCCTTGGGTGTTACAGAAATCACTTTGAACTCGACGTGGGAGGTGGAGGATTCGCCGGCATCCGATGGACTGGATTGCACAACTCCGGCGGCTTTCCGGAC
>JBAXGK010000211.1:0-4238 GCA_037139435.1 Candidatus Omnitrophota bacterium
AACACGTTCGGGACCACGATCGGTGCGGATAAAGTGATCGATGATCATTTTCGAGCGGGTTTCGCGGGAAGTTACGGTTGGGCGGGGGTGCATTCCAAGACTCAGGGAAGCCCGTCGAGTGATATCAATAGCTGGCAGGGGACGATCTACGGCAGTTTTGATTCTCTCGATCTCAATAAGGCTCGTCAGGGCGGCAAGAAATCCTACGAGGCGGTGCGCAGTCAGGTGGAGAACTCCTGGTATGTGGACGGGATGTTCGCTTTCACGCAGAATAATTACGACAGCCGCCGCGAGATCTGGCTGGGGCCGGCGAAGCGTGTCGCGAAAGCGGATCACGGCGCCCAGCAGTATTCCACGAATTTCGAAACGGGTTACAAGTTCGTCTTTGCGCAGACGAAGGCTCTGGAAGTAACGCCCTTCGTGTCTTTGGGCTACAACTATCTTTACATGAACAAGTATAAGGAAAAGGGCGCGGACGCGCTGAACCTGACCGTGAGCGGCGAAGGCTTCAACCAGTTGGAGCAAGGGCTTGGTACGAAGCTCGCGTATCCGATCGTGACGAAGAAGGTGGGAACCTTCATTCCCTCAGCCAAGGCAGCGTGGCTCTATGACTATATTGAGGATCGCTACCAGACGACGGCCGCCTTTGCCGGCGGCGGAGCTTCTTTCGACACGATCGGCGCAAAACCCGCGAGGAACGGTATGCTCTTCGGCGCGGAGCTCGCGTTCCTGAATAAGGGGAATGTGACCGTCACTGGAAACTGGGATATCAAGCTCAAGGACCAGTTCATGTCGAATACCTATTACGGCACCGTCCGTTACGATTTCTAAAAGCAGTCGGTAAGGGGTCAGGCATCATTTTGTAAGACGGAAATGGTACCTGATTCCCTAAGTCTCTGTTGAGCGAAAAGTCAAAACAAAGGATCTCTATGATTTACTGTTCTGGAAATCCACGGAAAGTGTTTTCAGCGGTGTGTTTTTTTGTGATCACCTGGCTCATAATTCCGGGGGCCTGTAGCTCTTTGCCCGCCGCAGAAGACGCCGGGATGAAGCTCGCGTCCGAATTCGAGGGCGGGAAACTTTATCAGGCCGGGAAGATCCCTGTGGTCGTGATGAAAGGCAACTTTTATCAAATGGGCAGGCAGTACGGGTTCCTTTTGAAAAAGGAACTCAACGAATTCTATGAAATGGCAGTCACCAAGTATCTGCTCGGCGAGAAAAAACTTTCTTACGAAAAGGTCCTTACCGAGCTCCGGGAAGCTTTTGACCAGCAGCCTTTTTATGTCAAAGAGTGGGTCCGCGGAATGGGGGAGACCTCAGGCCTCGGGCTCGATAAGCAGATTATCCAGTCCTATGTGCTTGTTCCGGTGATCATGGGAGGGCTCGGCTGTTCCGGTTTGTTTACGTGGGGGGAATACACCGTGGATGGCTCTTCTGTGGTGGCCCGGAATTGGGATATGAGCGCACCGGTCTTGGAACCCTATCAAAAATTTTTGACGGTCGCCGTTTTCAATCCGGTCGGGTTTGGGCAGGGCGTAGCGGATATCAATTATGCCGGCCAGATCACCTGGCAGTCTGCCATGAACCAATCAGGGCTTTTTTATGACCTGCAGAACGGATCGATGTCCGATCCTTACGAGACAAAAAACCGTCTTAACTCCAATTCTGCATTGATGACCATGATGCTGAACTCGACTTCGCTTGAACAGGCGGACGCTTTCTTCAACAGCACCCGCTCGGACGGCGGCCTAATCATCAATGTCGCCGACGCCAAGCAAGGTTACAGCTACGAATGGGGAACATTCGATTATCGCAGGAGGGTGGACAATCCCAAAGGCCTGATGGCCGACACCAATAACTATGTAGACCCCGGCTGGCCGGTCACAAGGGAACTTCCCGACGGGCAGCCCTCGGCTTTTACCAAAGAAAGACGGGCGAACCTGCTGGCCCTGGGAGAAAAAAACAAAGGGAAGATCGACGCCGGAAAAATGATGGAAATTTTTGACATCCGGATCCCCAACGGAGGCCCCACTTTTCCCGCCGGCCTTGATATCAAAACGTATTATTCAATCGTCGCCGTTCCGAAAGAACTGAAATTTTGGCTGCAGGTGGCCGGCCTTCAGAAATGGATTGAGATCGACCTGAAGCCGCTGTTTGAAAGCCCGGTTGAGGCGCAGCCGTAGGAAAGAGCCTTTTGTTTTTTTTAGGAAGCGATCCCCATGGCCGAAATACTATCAGATTTATCTTTTGCGCCTCACGGGCCCAACCGGTCAGGAGGGATATGAAGAAATTTTTTTCCGCAGCAACGCTTTTTTTTCTCCTGGTATCTTTTTCCGCTCGTTCAGGATCGGCGGCAACAGAGACTTATTCTCAATCAATCGCAAACGCCTTAGCCAACATTCAGGCTGTATCCGGCACCAATGCTTTTGTCCCAAATTATCCTGCCAGCGGAAATAAAGCGATCATCACCATCCAAGGGGATCCGGCCTCGGAGGTTGCTGCGTTCGGTCTGAAATATAAGATTGATTACGGCGACTCGAAGAATTATTTGATAACCAGGACTCTTACTAATTCAGGTTATTATTGCGACAGCAAAACCGGAGCCCTGTCCAACGGAACTGGAGATTACACCACTTTCGGAGGTGCTTCTAAAGCCGCTTCCTGGATGACTACCGGTAATGATGCCACAAACTTTATTAACAGCAATATTGCTTCCGCGGCTGATACGGTCACTACTATGGAGCGCGGTTTAGGGATGAGCGGAGCAGGGACACACACCGCCGTAGTGGAATATGGAATAGTAGCCAGTAATAATACTCTTATCCGTCCAACCAACCTGCTGACCATCAAAAGTTATTCCACAACCAATACTGATTATACTTATCATGATACTTTACTCCGGTAAAACCCGGGGATATGGATGCTACGGTCTTTAGTAATGTGCAGACTTATTTGCAGGGCTGGCAGACCTCGACATTGATCGGAGGTACTTTCCCATGGACGGAATTGGGCTATACATATTACTGGGGCCAAAGCTCCACGGCTCTTAGCAGTATCCAGGGGTTAAGTGAATTTATTATATTAGGCAGTACGGCAGTCAAGATCATCGGGATCTATTCGCCGCAGTCTTATTATTACACCAAGAATGATGGAACGACATTCAGCGTAGCCATCGACGCGCAGCACGGCAACGGCTTCGCCAGTTTTAACATCACCGCCAACTGCGATACGATCTGGGCGGGAAATGCTTTTCAGTCCGAAGCAAGCACCGATACTTCTAAACCGAATCAGATCGACATCGCCAGCGGCGCCACGATCTCTGGCGGGCAGGGGATCTTGGTCTGGTCGACCAATTACACCGTGACCAATGCCGGCACGATCAGCGGGGCCACCGTCAATAAATTGAAGGACTCTAATCCAAATTCCGCCAGACCTGGGATGAGCGGTACGGCGAATGTCGCTCTGCTTTTTTTAGGAGATACAAGTAAGGGGGACCCCGGCGGTAAGAATATTCTTATTAATTCAGGAAATATCTCAAGCAATCCCACCGGCGCCGGCACGGCCGTCGAGGCGGACGCCGGGAATACCGAGATCACCAATAGCGGCACCATTTCCGGAAATACGTATGCTATTTATCTGGCCACCGGTACCAATACCATCACCAATAACGCCGGAGGGACGATCACAGGTCCCATCGAGATCTTCGCCGGAACAACTACATTCACGAATAACGGGACGCTCGATATCGGTGCGGTGGCAAGTGATGGTGGAGCTTACACGCAGAATGCGGGCTCTACTTTAAAACTCACCGCGAATTCGGCGACCACTTACGGAAAGCTCACGGTCTCAAGCGCTACTTTAAGTACAGGAAGCGAAGTTTACGTGACCGTCGGCGGTTATATTGCCAACGGGACACCGTTCACGGTCGTTGACGTAGGGGGTCCGGTAACCGTTCCAGGGACGATCTCGTCGTCAAGTTATGCCGTCGGATTTACAGCGGATGGAACGAAGGATCTCATTTTGACAGCGTCTCGTGCCGGTAATGCCTATGCCCAAGCTTCTACGAATGGTAATACCGATGCAGCCGGTACATCTCTTGATCAAGCTGCCGCAAACGGGCCGACGGGCGACATGCTTACGGTGCTGAACACTCTTGATCGTATGGGCTCGGCCGCGGAAGTTTCGAATGCGATCGAAACCATGACACCGGACGTGAGTTCGGGCGCGGCGGAAGGGAG
>JBAXGK010000212.1:0-4217 GCA_037139435.1 Candidatus Omnitrophota bacterium
CGCGCGCATGGAAGGGAGCGAGGCCGATATCTATATCCACGCGGTGGTCCCTGATGCCCACTGGATCGAATTTTTTTCATCCCATAAGTTTATCGAGGAAGGTGTCAAGAAGACTCGTGAACAGCTGGCGGACATACGCCAACTTCTGCTAGAATAAACGCCGCATGAGTTTTCTTATCCCCGCAAAGCCATTCTAATGAGCGAGGTCGTTATCACCTCTGTAGCTCGGGAGGCCCAGTCAAGAGGGGGGGGGGAGGGGGATGCTCGGATCGCTGAGTGAAATTAATCCAAAATGATCCTCAAGAAAAAACTGATTTTTTCGATAACGTTTTAAGCTATAATAACGGCCTCATAACGGCCATGATCGGGTCCCGAATTTTTTATAAAACGAAAGGGCATTATGCGCAAGCTAAGTCTAGGGTTCGCATTGCTGTTCCTGCTTCAACTCGGGGCTTCCGCTCCCAAAAGCTTGGTAGAGCCAAAGCCGTCTTCTACGACTTCCAAAGCCTCTAAGACGAAAACAGCGCTGTCCGCGGTGGCGACTCCCCAAGCTCTTGGGGATCAGATCGCTAAATTTTTCGGAAGTAAAACCGGCAAGGAACTGATGGTCGAAAAGGCTGGGAATGTGTCCGGCGCGGGAGCTGCCGCCACAAAAGCCCTGGTTGGGAAACCTTCTGTCCAGACTGCAACCGCCACACCGTTGAAAGCGGGATATGTTCCGCCGCCACCAACGCCACGCGCCTCGGTGCCCCAGATCCGGCAGGAGATCCAGAAGATATTCGAGTTGAATAATAAGATCAAGAATGTTCAAAGCGGACGTTCCGTCCAGCTTCAGCGTGTTCAGGAGCAGGCGCGTATCCATCAAAAGATCTTGAATGAACTAGAAGTCTCGCAGAAACAGACAGCCGGTCAAAAATCTTCCGAGAAGAACACTCTCTTGGCGCAAGAAAAGTTACGCATTATTCATGAAGAAACCCAACGCAATACTCAAGCCATCGAAGCCCTTAAGGGAGCGCCTGCTGAGACGGTCTCCAACCCCGTCGAAAAAGTAAAGACCGTCGCCTCCTGAGATAAGCCTCATGGCTCTGAAGCGTTCCGGATTTCCCCCCGATTTTTCCGAAGAGAATGGTAATCTGGTCCAGGTCTTTCGGAATCGCGCTCGATTCTTTTCTTCCAAAAAAGCCCTTTATCATAAGGTCCAGGGCGAATACACCGGTTCGTACAGTTGGCAGGATTGGATGAAGATTGTCCGGGAAACTTCGATGGCGCTCCATTCTCTCGGGATCCGCAAAGGCGACCACGTGGGGATCCTCTCGGAGAATGGTCCTGAATGGACGTTTGCCGATCTCGGCATTATGAGCCTTGGAGCCGTAACCGTACCGATTTATCCCACCGCATCTTTGGAGGACATCCGCTATATCATCGGTCACGCTGATCTCAAGGCGCTCTTTGTTTCTACGGAGGAACATTACCGTAAAATCGAAGGTTTTAAAGCGAGATTTCTCCCGGCGGGCATTATCCTCTTTAACGCCGGCGGGTTAGGCGATGTCCCAACTCTTGGAACGTTCCGGGAGATGGGGCGTTGCCACGATCTGAGTCACGGTGATCTTTATGAACAATGCGTTAAAGCTGTTGGACCGGACGATCTCGCGACTATTATTTATACCTCCGGGACGACCGGTGCCCCCAAGGGGGTGATGCTGACGCATCGGAATTTCATTGCGAACTATCAGGGCGCCTTCCAGCGCATCCAGATCGATGACCGGGATTCCGTTCTGTCATTTCTGCCACTCAGCCATGTCTTCGAACGTTTGGCGGGTTATTACTATCAAGCAGCTTACGGAGTCTCCATCGCGTATGCGGAGAGTTTTACGACCGTTGCGGAAGATATCCGGAAGGTAAAGCCGACTATTGTGGTTGCCGTGCCGAGGTTTTATGAAAAAACCTACGCACGGATCCTGGAAGAGGTCCAAAAAGAGCCTGACTGGAAACAGAGGCTTTTTAACTGGTCGGTCCGTATCGGGACAAAGACCGCGCAGATGAAAATGCGCGAGCACCCCGTTCCGATCTGGCTTGGCTTTTATAACTGGATCGCCCATAGAGTTGTTTTTGCCAAGATCAAGCAAGCCATGGGTGGCAGGATCCGTTTTTTTATCTCTGGGGGCGCGCCACTCTCCAAGGACCTGGCCCGGTTCTTTTATGCAGCGGGTATTATGATTCTGGAAGGTTACGGTCTAACAGAGACGTCGCCGGTGATCGCTGTTAATGCCCTCGATGATTTCAAGTTCGGGACTGTGGGAAAACCTATTCCTGGGATTCGCGTCAAGATCGCCGAAGATGGCGAGATCCTGACCCAGGGGCCGTGCGTGATGAAGGGTTATTACCATGATCCTCAAGCGACAGCGGAGTGCATTCAAGGCGGCTGGTTTCACACGGGGGATATAGGCCACTTTGATGATGAAGGATTTCTTCATATCACGGATCGGAAGAAGGACATTATTGTTACCGCAGGTGGGAAGAACGTTTCACCCCAAAATATCGAAGGCCGCATTCTCGCGGACCCTTTCTTTGTCCAGGCCATCGTACTTGGAGACAAGCGGCCGTATCTCTGCGCGCTTCTCGTTCCCCATAAGCAGGAAGTGCTTCATTTTGCCGAGCAGCACCGCATGGGCGATCTTTCTTACGAGAAGCTTCTGGAACAGGCTAAAGTCCAGGCGTGGGTCCGGGCGCGGCTTGAAAAACGCATGGAAGGTTTGGCGGGTTTTGAGACCGTGAGGGCTTTTGTCCTGCTGCCGCATGAATTCACCCTTGTTTCCGGGGAAATGACGCCGACCTTGAAGGTCAAACGCCGTTTCGTCATGAAGGAGCATCAAAAGGCGATCGACGACCTTTATCGCAAGACCGATGCTGGCAGGTTTGCGAAGAGATGAAGCCTATGCCCGCGAATAATCCCAAACACCATTTTCATGAAGGAAAAACCAAGCCTGGGGCGGGGGTGGACCCCGTTAGAGGCTCGAAAGTGAAGAGAAATAATGGAATCTATCTCGGCGCATAATTTGGGGGCCGGACAAAACTCCGGCATGGTTAAGCCTCTAACGGGGTGGATCCAGGATCACTTCCAGAGCCGGGATGGAGCAAAGATCTTCTACCGTTTTTATCCCGCGGCAGGGGCGCGACATACCGTGATCATGCTTCATGGCTACGGGGAACACACCGGACGTTATGAAAAGTTTCCGGGAAAAATGGGACGTCTTTCCGCGCAATTTGCAGCCATGGATTTTCGCGGCATGGGGAAGTCCGATGGCGCACGCGGTGATATTAGCTCTTTTGACGATTATCTCAGCGATGTAACAGCCTTTGTCGAGCACCTCAGGCAAAAGTATTCGATCCCCCAAAAGTTTATCCTGTTTGGGCATAGCCTTGGAGGTCTTGTGGCCACGTGTTGGGCGATGAAAAATCCGGCGCCCGTTAAGATGCTGATCCTTTCCTCTCCATTCCTGGGACTCCGATTTTCAAAAGGCATTGGCCCTCTGAATCGTCTGATCAGGGTCTTTGCCCCGGGGTTTCTTTACCGGAATCCTGTGCGATCAAGGACTCTCAGTCATGACCCGGCCGAAATCGTGAGCTACCGGAAGGATCCGCTGATTCTTCGACATATCTCTGCGCGTTTGGTTGGGGAGATCGCGCGGCGTACAGAGATCTTGAAGCGGCAGCATATCCTTTCACTTCCGTTTCCGATCCATATGCTTGTTCCGGGGGAGGAGCGAATCGTTGATTCGAAGGCTTCGCGCCGCTTTTTCGATCGCCTTGTGGCTCCGCGCAAAGAACGGACGATCTTTGAAGGCTTCTTTCATGAGATCTTCAACGAGAAGGATCAGCAGAAGACCTTCAATGTTTTGAAGACAATCATCGAGGATTGTGTATAATACCGCTCGGTTTTTATTATTTTCTACACAAAATTGGGGCCTGTCCAATTCTCTATTGAGAAATGGACGGGTAATCGGACTGGTCCATGTCACCGTTCGATAAAATGAAATGAAAGACATGGGCCTGTCCTTGCCTTGCGTTTATTTTTATAAATGGTTGGCAGGACTGGTCCTTGAAACCCTTGAAGTAGTAAAATAAGAATCAAGGGCCTGTAGCTCAGCTGGTAGAGCGCTGCATTCGCATTGCAGAGGCCAGGAGTTCGACTCTCCTCAGGTCCAGATTTTCGTGCC
>JBAXGK010000213.1:0-4214 GCA_037139435.1 Candidatus Omnitrophota bacterium
CCGCAAAGACCGGTAAAGGCATCGAAGATCTTCTTGGCATGTTGCTCCTGGAGGCGGAGGTTCTGGAACTGAAAGCGAATCCAGACCGTTTGGCCGTAGGTGTTGTGATTGAAAGCCATATCTCAAAAGGGAGCGGACCCGTGGCGAGTGTGATCGTCCAAAAGGGGACGTTGCGCCTTGGCGATATCGTGGTGGCCGGACAATACACCGGACGTGTCCGTGCTATGAAAAACGACCGCGCGAAAACCGTTCGTGAGGCCGGGCCCGCCTATGCTGTGGAATTGAGCGGCTTGAACGGCGTGCCGCAAGCGGGAGAAACAGTCTATGCGGTGGCGGATGAAAAAATCGCCAAAAAGATCACTGAGCAGAAGATCCTCGAGCTCCGTGAGCGGCAGATGCGCGGGACTCCGAAACACATGTCGCTGGAAAGTCTCTATTCGAAACTCTCGGAAGGGAATTTCAAGGAGCTTAAGATCATCCTCAAGGCGGACATGCAAGGTTCCATCGAGGCGCTTACCCAGTCGCTCGATAAGATCAGTTCTGAAAAATGCCGGCTCCATGTGATCCATGGCATCGTCGGCGGGATCAATGAATCAGACGTGATGCTCGCTGCGGCTTCTGACGCGATCATCATAGGTTTCCATGTGAAAGCGGACCCCAAGGCGCAACTCTTGGCAGAGAATGAAGGCGTGGACATTCATTATTACAGCATCATTTATGACGCCGTCGAGAAGATCCGCAAGGCCATGGAAGGTATTTTGGAGCCCGATCTTAAGGAAGTTGTTGAGGGCAAGACGAAAGTTCGTCAGATCTTTAAGTCCTCTCGGGTCGGGAATATCGGCGGGGCGATTGTGATCAAAGGTCGCGTCACACGTCAACATCGTGTCAGGCTTATCCGCGACAACGTCGTGATCTTTGATGGGAAGCTGTCGTCCCTCAAACGCTTCAAAGACGATGTCAAAGAAGTCGCCGAGGGTTACGAATGCGGGGTTGCCTTGGAAGGTTTCAATGATCTTCGCGAAGGAGATCTGTTGGAATCTTACCGCGTCGACAAATTTGCCGCAAAATTGTAATCATTGACCCAGCACCGCTTCAAAAGTGAAATGACGGATTAGAGGTGCGGGTACTGTTGCTCTGTAAAAACTAAATCGAAAACAGTATTCAGGAGGCGTTACTGATAGAGGAAGCCGGGCTCTGGTTCTGGCGCTTTCAGTAACGCCTTTTTAATTAAGAGGCTCGACCCGTTAGAGATGAACGGGATGCATTTTGTCAGGATTAATGTTTTTTCGGAATAAATAAAACGGCGAACATCATTTTTGAAACCGACGGAAACGCTAAAAGCGCTTCCTATCTCTTACGGGGTAAATTATGCAAGGAAAACGGACCGAACGCGTGGCATCACTCCTCCAAATGGAGCTGGGGACTCTTATCCTGGAACGGATTAAAGATCCGCGTCTGGGTTTTGTGACGGTGATGCATGTGAAGATCACCCCGGATCTTAAATCTGCCGTCGTGTTCATAAGCGTCATGGGCGATAAAAAGAAAAAAGACGAAACGCTTAAAGTTCTCGAGCGTGCGGCCGGGTTCCTTCAGCATGAGGTAGGCCTTGCGATCCAGATGCGTTACACCCCGAAGCTTCAATTCGAGTTGGACGATTCGCTCGACAAAGATTTCGAAATAGGACAGGTCATTCATAAAATTGAGGAAAAGGACAAGCCCCATTCTCCATCCAAAGATTTAAACGTTGATGGGACTAGCCCTGGCGACCTTCTATCAGAAAATAATCAAAGTCAGGACATGGCCTCTTGATGGATGTGAATTTTATCGACGGGGTTCTTCTAGTCGACAAGCCTGAAAATTGGACCTCCCATGACGTGTGTGCGTTCGTGCGCCGGCACTTCGGGATCAAAAAAGTCGGGCATGCGGGAACGCTCGACCCGCTTGCCACAGGACTTCTGGTGCTCTTGCTTGGAAAAGCGACCAAAAGCTCCATGCAGCTCAGCGCCTGCGATAAAGAATACTTTGGGGCATTGGAACTGGGTGTTCAGACCGATTCCCATGATCGCCAGGGGAAAGTGATCGCCGAGGCTCCCTGGGAGCAGATCACGCTCGAAGAGATTCGCGCCAAGGCCGCAGCTGAGTTCACCGGCGACATTATTCAAGTTCCGCCCATGGTTTCGGCTCTCAAACATGAAGGGACACGTCTTTACAAGCTCGCTCGACAAGGCAAGACCGTGCCGCGCGATGGCAGGCCGGTCAAGGTGCATGAATTCCGGTTTGAGAAAAAAGAGGGCAAGTTCGTGGAATTCTTGGCGTATGTTTCCAAAGGTACCTATGTTCGCACTCTGGTCAATGACCTTGGGGAAGCGCTGGGTTGTTACGCGACGCTTGCGCGTCTGCGCCGGCTCCGGAGCGGCATCTTCAAGTTGGAGCAGAGTGTTACGATCGAAGACCTGAAGAAATTTACCGCCGCTCAGCTGCGTGAAAAAGTGATCCCCCTAAGTGCGACGCAACTCCATGCAGATCATTCCGGATCTTCAAAAATATAAACCCCAATCTTCCCGGCCCGCCCGTGGCGAGGCTCGCCTTTCAAAGTCCTTAAAGCAGGGGCGGCCCATTGTGCTGGCGCTCGGAAATTTCGATGGGTTCCATCTCGGCCATCAAAAGCTTCTGCGTTATGTTGTCCGGCAAGCGAAAAAAGAGAAGGCTCTTTCCGCCGTCCTGACCTTTCCCCAGCACCCTCATAGCATTCTTCACCCCGATCGTAAGCCCATGATGCTTATGAGTGTCGAACAAAAACTCTTTTATCTGGCCGAAGCCGGGATCGATCTTTGCTTCCTGCAGTCTTTTACACCAGCCTTTGCGAAAATGACGCCCGAGGATTTTGTGGAAAAGATCCTCGTGAGAAAACTTCATATTCGCGAGATCTGCATGGGGCATGATGCCCATTTCGGTCGCGGCCGGAAAGGGGACACGGGCTTGATGGAGAAGCTAGCGGGCGCGAACGGATTCCTTTTTAGGAAGATGAAGCCTGTGATGTTAGGGGGGAAACCTGTGTCGAGTTCCCGTGTGCGCGAACTTCTCATGAAAGGCGAGATCGAACGAGCCGGGAAATGTCTTGGTCGGCCTTTCAGCATGTTTGGTAAGGTGATCCAGGGGAAAGGCCACGGTCTTCATCTTGGGTTCCCGACGGCGAATCTCGAAGTTCATTCCGAGATCCTACTGCCGCTGGGTGTTTATGTCGCTTCTGCGAGATTTTTATCTCGCGCGCAACGTACTACGCGCAACGCGCAACGTACTCCTTTCAAGCTTTTACGTTGCCCGTTGCCCGTTGAGCGTTGCGCGAAAAAATGGCTGCGAGGCGTTATGAATTTCGGGAAACGTCCGACCTATCCCAAGGAGGAAACGCCGCGCCCGGTCCTGGAACTCCACCTCATGGATTTTAAAGGGGAGATTTATGGCGAGATGATGGAGATCTCCCTCCACCGGTTCCTTCGTCCTGAGCAGAAATTCCCCACCGAGGAGGCTCTGAAAGGTCAGATCCAGCGGGATGTCCAGGCGGCAAGACGCTACTATAAAAAGCAGCAGTAGGTCCTCAATCCCAATCCCCGATGGATTGGGACGAATTCGGCGAGATTTTGACTATCCCGTCCTTGTCTTAGTTTTGATTTCTCTAATGGGGACAAGGACTGTCATGATTACCCGTTGATTTTTTGATGGATGAGAATCATAACGTCCGATTCGAAAAATCTGGACAAGGAAGGGTGAGGTGGGTTATACTTCCGAGCCTTCAACGACTATAAAAAAGACGCAACTCAAACAAAGACGAGGAGTTAGGAAAGAAAATGGCATTAGAAAAGACGAAGAAAAAAGAGATCATTTCAAAATACAAGATCAGTAAGAACGATTCAGGGTCCGATGAGGTGCAGATCGCTCTCCTCACAGAGCGCATCAATGGTCTTTCCGGGCATTTTGGAAAAAATGTCAAGGACCACCATTCACGTTACGGGCTTATCAAGATGGTCAGCCGCCGAAAAAGGCTCCTGAAGCATCTTCAGAGTGAGACTCCTGAAAAATATCAGCAGATCATCGCTCGCCTCGATCTGAGGAAATAATTTCCTCGTTTCAGATGAAAAATCAGCCTGTCCTTATCTTGAAGAAGTCCCAACCTCACAATCGAAAGGTGTAACCTCACATGACAAACGCTAAAAAAG
>JBAXGK010000214.1:0-4213 GCA_037139435.1 Candidatus Omnitrophota bacterium
CCCCAAGAGGTCCGTCTTATTGAGCGCGAGAAGCTTCGGCCGGCCCTCCGCCCCCAACTCTTTCAGCACCTCCTCCACCACGCGCTTATGCTGGACGGCGTGTTCACTCGCGGCATCGACCACGATCAAGATAAGATCCGCTTCGAGGACTTCTTCGAGCGTCGCGTGGAACGCCTTCACAAGCCCGTGCGGAAGATTGCGGATAAACCCGACGGTATCGGTAAAAAGAATGCCCGGCCCGCGGCCATCTTCATAGATCCGCGTCTTAGAATCGAGCGTCGCAAAAAGACGGTTCTCCACGTAGGCATCCGCGCCGGTCAGGGCATTTAAGAGCGAGGACTTCCCGGCGTTCGTGTAGCCGACGATCGCGACCTGCCGGAGTCCCTTTTGGCGGCGGCCCTGACGCATCTGCGCCCGGTGGGTCCGGAGCTTCTCGATCTGCTCCTTGATATGATCGATGCGCCTTTGGATCTTGCGACGGTCCACCTCACGCATTTGTTCTCCAGGCCCGCGGGTCCCAATCCCACCTCCGAGACGCGACAGGACCACACCCAGGCCCAGGAGTCGCGGCAGAAGATATTCCATTTGCGCGAGCTCTACCTGGAGCTTTCCATCACTTGAGATCGCGCGCCGCGCAAAGATATCCAAAATAAGACCTGTCCGGTCCACAACGCGTTTACCGCAATCGGTCTCGAGGTTCCGTGCCTGGACAGGCGTCAGGTCCACGCTGAAGATCACCACGTTCGCCCCCGTCTTTGCGATCTCTTCGCGCAATTCCTCGATCTTCCCCCCGCGGATAAAATGGCTCGGGCTCGGATGCGGAACGCTCGCCGTAAGACTTGCGACCACGATCCCCTGAGCCGATTCAGTAAGCTCCGTCATTTCCTCAAGCACCTCCCGAAGATCCGGAAGATCCCGGGAGCCTGTTTTAATAATGACAAGACAGACTTTATCGCGCATAAAACTCTCGTAACGGGTAACGGACAACGGGCAACGTAAAAAATTCAGCTACCAAACGTTGAGCGATGTGCGTTAAACGTTGCGCCCCTAAAAAAATTCTAACAATCATTTTTTATCATCCCCACGATGAAATTCCTTACCTGAATAAGCGATGCGTTCTCCGGCCACCAGACCCATCGAATGTCCTGCTCCCGTTTAAACCAGGTCCATTGGCGCTTGGCAAAGTGGCGCGTCGCTTGCTTGATCCTGTTCTTCACCTCCAAAAGAGGGCTCTCACCCTTGCCACGGATCCAGCCAAGCGTCTCTTTATAGCCGACTCCTTGAAGCGCTGTTTTGGAAAGTTTCTTTCGGGAAAGTCGCGTCACTTCGAGCACAAGCCCTTTTCGGAACATGGTATCAACACGCCGGTTGATCTTCTGGTAAAGCGCCTCCCGATCCCGATGAATACCCACCACCACGGGTGTATAACCAAGCTCTCTCAGACCCGGGGTCTTCCGGGCGGTCTCGGAGGGCTTCTTCCCCGAAACAAGATAGATCTCCAAGGCTCTAATGATGCGCCTTTGGTTTTGGGGGCCAATAGCCCGGGCCCTGAGTGGGTCAAGCTTAAGAAGTCGTCTATAGAGGGCCGGCAAGCCCTCTTCCAGGGCCTCCCGCTCGAGTTCTCGACGTATAGCAACATGGGTGCCCGGTAGAGGAGAAAGCCCCTCCAGAAGGGCTCTAACGTAAAAACCGGTTCCCCCTGCCACGATAGGGACTTTGCCCCGTTTTACGACATCCCGAATGGCCTTTAGGGCGAATTGCCGATAGGCAAAAACCGAGAAAGTCTTCGTCGGGGGGATAAGATCGAGACCCTGGTGCCGAATGCCGCCGCGTTCTTTTTGGGTAGGTTTCGCAGTCCCGATATCCATCCCCTTGTAGATAAGCATGGAATCAGCGGACACGATCTCACCGCCAAGTTTTTTTGCGAGCGCAACCGCAAGCGCCGACTTCCCTGACGCTGTTGGGCCGACAATGAATAGAACGAGGGGATTTTCCATGTTTTACTTCCTCTCCCTTGAGGGAGAGGCTTGAGGTGAGGGGGCTTTTAATGCCGCATCAACAGCCGCAAGAACGCCTTCGATGTTTTGCTGTATTTCGTGATTCCAGAAACGCAGAACGCGAAATCCATTTCTCTTCAACGCCGAAGTCCGTTCTTCATCCCGGTTGGCTGCAATGGAGTGTTGTCCTCCGTCAACTTCAACGATCAGCTTTTGTTCGAAACAACAGAAATCAGCAACGTATTTTCCAATGGGCTGTTGCCTGCGGAATTTAAAACCAAGAAGGCGTCTATCTCGAAGGAGGAACCAAAGTTTCTTTTTCACATCGGTCTGATTCTGACGTAGTTTGCGTGCCAGTTCTACGCCTCCCTCACCCTTCCCTCTCCCGAAGGGGAGAGGGTTACCCCCTGCCATTTACATGCTCTCCGGTTGGGAGATACCGAGCAGCTCGAGGCCATTGCGGAGGACAATGCGCGTGGCGTCAGCCAAAAGAAGCCGCGCCTTGGTGAGTTCTTTATCTTCGGTGACGACGCGATGATGGCTGTAGAATTTATGAAAGGACGCGGCGACCTGCCGCAAATAATCCGCAAGGCGGTACGGCTCCGTCGACCGGCTTGCCTGGATGAGAAAGTCGGAGAACTGTGAAAGACAACCGATTAGCTCCGCTTCCTCCGTCGTAGCGAGCAACTTGAGATCCACTTTCGCGGTAATGCCCTGCTCGGCGTATTTCGCGAGACTTGAGATCCGGGCATAAGCATATTGAAGATAAAAAACAGGATTCTCCTGCGATTGTTCTTTGGCGAGATCGAGATCAAAATCCAGATGACTTTCCTGGCGGCGCATGACAAAGAAAAACCGCGTCGCATCCACACCCACTTCGTCATAAAGTTCCTTGAGGGTCACGAATTCCCCGGCACGCGTGGACATACGCACCGGCTGCCCTTTTCTGAAAAGCGTGGTCAGCTGAACGATCCCGATATGAATGGCTTCCGGAGGATAACCCAGCACCTGGCACGCGGCCTTCAGTCGCGGGATGTAACCGTGATGGTCCGGACCCCAAAAATTGACAAGCATGTTGTAGCCTCGCTCATACTTGGAAAGATGGTAGGCGATATCCGGCGCCAGATACGTGTATTCCCCCGTGGATTTTTTTACCACCCGGTCTTTGTCATCGCCCAGATCTGTCGAGCGGAACCAAAGCGCGCCTTCGCTTTCATAAAGATAGCCCTTTTCTTTCAGGACTCCGAGCGCGTGCTCCACCTCATTTTTTTCATAAAGCGTCTTCTCGCTGAAAAAATGATCGAAATGAACCCGCATTTTGGCGAGATCCACTTCGATCGTACCCATCAGATACTTCACGGCGTAGAGCCCGCAGTATTCGACCGCCTTTGCTTCAGGATCTTTCAGGAGCGAATCCTTCTTTTCCTTTTCGATGATATCCCGGGCAATCTCGCGAACATAATCGCCTTGATACCCGTCCTCCGGGAACGGCATTTCGATCCCCAAAAGTTCGTTGTAGCGCACCCAGACACTCTGAGCGAGCATCCGCATCTGACGGCCGGCATCGTTTAGATAATATTCCGAATGCACCGTATGCCCCGAGAACTTGAGGATTCGCGCAAGACAATCTCCGACTGCCGCCTGGCGGCCGTGAGCGATCGTCAGAGGCCCGGTGGGGTTAGCACTCACAAATTCCAGAATGGTTTTCTTCCCTTTACCAAACTCCGACTTACCGTAATTTTTGTCCTGTTTGTGGATCTCGAGAAGCACAGCGCCCAAGTCTTCTCTTCTAAGATAAAAATTGATGAACCCGCCACCGGCAAGCTCCATTTTCTCGACAGGAGAATCTTTGGATGGCTTCTGTGAAAGCAACCGGAAAAGCTCGGCGGCAATCTCGGAGGGTTTTTGGCGCGTCACTTTGGCGAGTCTGAACGCAACATTGCACGAAAGATCCCCGTGCTGACTGTCTTTAGGAGGATGGAGGTCGTACGCAAAGCCCTCGGGCTTTGCAGCACCTTGTTGGCTGCAATATGCGTCGACTGCGGAATTGATGAGGATTTCGAGTTTGGGTTTCATTTTACGCTCGGGACTGGGGACTCGGGACTAGGGACTCGTAAAAAACGAGAGACGAGTCCCGAGGTGCGAGTCCCACGTTTAGATTTTCTTCGCTTCTCCCCACAGGCGCTCGAGGCCGTAGAATTCGCGAGTTTCATGGT
>JBAXGK010000215.1:0-4187 GCA_037139435.1 Candidatus Omnitrophota bacterium
TCAAGGTGGGTCAGGTCGTGAAGGGCAAAGTGAAGAACATCACCGATTTCGGCGTCTTCATTGACATCGGGAATCTCGATGGTCTTCTCCATATCACGGATATGAGCTGGGGACGCATTTCGCACCCCTCCGACCTCGTGAAAATCGGTGATGATATCGAAGTCGTCGTCATCTCGATCGATCAGGTGAAACAAAAGATCTCCCTTGGCCTGAAGCAGAAGGGGACGGATCCTTGGGGCACGGTCGATCAGCGTTATGCGATCGGCAATCAGGTGCACGGCAAGGTCGTCAATATCCTGCCGTACGGCGCTTTCGTGGAACTCGAACCCGGTATCGAGGGGTTGGTCCACATTAGCGAGCTTTCCTGGACCAAGCGCGTCAATCACCCGAGCGAGATTCTTACGATCGGGATGGAACTGGATGTTGTGATCCTGAGCCTTGATACCGCCGCGAAGAAGATCTCGCTTGGCGCGAAACAGGCCCAAGAGAATCCCTGGACCACCGCCGCCAACAAGTTTCAGGTTGGCAGTCGCGTGACCGGGACCATCCGGAATCTCACCGATTACGGCGCGTTCATCGAACTCGAGCCCGGGATTGAAGGACTGCTCCACGTGTCCGATATTTCCTGGACCCACAAGGTCGCCAAGCCCTCGGATGTCCTCAAAAAAGGGGATACCTCGGAAGTGATGATCCTTGCGGTGGATACCGATGCGAAGAAAATTTCGCTCGGCATGAAGCAACTCTCAGATGATCCATGGACCGGACTCACCAAGGATTTCCTCACAGGCCTTGAGCTTCAGGGCAAGGTTACGAGGATCGTGAACTTCGGGGTTTTCGTGGAATTAGACAACGGTCTCGAAGGCTTGATCCATGTCTCCGAGATCCCGGATTGCACCGCGCAGGACCTCGCGAAGCGTTTCAATTTAGGGGATACGCTTCGTTGCAGCATCCTGAACGTGGACCATGAAGGACGTAAGATCGCGCTTTCTTGCAAGAACGAGCCGATCACGGCCTAAGTTAACATCGACCGATGACGAGCCCCAGGAACCGTAGAGTTGTCATCACGGGCCTGGGGGTCGTCTCGTCGGTTGGCTTCGGAAAAGAAGCCTTTTGGGATTCTATCTCGAAAGGTCGAAGCGGTGTTTCCAACATCACTGCTTTTGATACCACCCAGTTTACCACCCGTTTCGCAGGCGAGATCAAGAACTTCGATCCGTCTGCCTATATCCTCCCCAAAAAACTCAAACGTATGGATCGCACCACACAGTTCGCGGTCGTAGCTTCCAAGATGGCGGTTGAGGATGCGAAACTTGATCTCCAAGAACCGGGCGTGCGTGAGCGGACCGGCGTGATCATCGGCGCGGCCTTGGCGGGCGTTGGTTTTATTCTCGAGCAGCACGCTATCATGCTCCAAAAAGGTCCGATGCGCCTCAATCCTTTTACGGCACTGGCTTCTTTTCCGGATGCTTGCGCTGGGAACGTTTCGATCGAGTTGGGGGTGAAGGGTCCGAGTTTTTCCATCGCGACCGCCTGTTCTTCGGCTTCCGACGCGTGCGGTTACGCCTTTGACGCGATTCGAAGCGGCGACCTTGATTTCCTCATTATGGGCGGCGCGGAAGCGACGATCTTTCCAGGAATCGTGGCGTCTTTTTGCGTGGCGCGCGCGCTTTCAACCCGGAACGATCAGCCCGAAAAAGCCTCTCGCCCGTTCAGCATGGATCGCGACGGATTTGTCATCGGGGAGGGAGCGGGGATGCTCGTACTGGAAGAATATGAGCATGCAAAAAAGCGGGGAGCGCATATTTACGCGGAGATCCTCGGCCATGGCATGACCTGCGACGCGCATCACATGACGGCGCCGGATCCGGAAGGGACCGAAGCGGCCCGGGCCATGCAGCTCGCGATGCAAAGTGCGGGAGTCGATCCCCGAGAGATCGATTACATCAACGCACACGGGACCTCAACGGCTCTTAATGATAAAACCGAAACCCTGGTCATCAAAAAAGTTTTTGGGCCCAGGGCTTATGAGATCCCTATCAGTTCTATCAAATCTATGATCGGCCATTTGATCGGCGCGGCCGGCAGCGTGGAGCTCATCGCCACACTCCTCGCCATGGAACATCAGCTGATCCCTCCGACCATCAATTACCACTCCAAAGACCCCGAATGCGACCTGGATTATGTTCCGAACGTGGCGCGCCCAGCAAAGATCCAAATCGCGATGAAGAACTCCTTTGGTTTCGGCGGCAAGAATTCCATCCTCATTCTAAAGAAAGTCTAAAAAGCGCTCAACGCGCAAAGCGCAACGCTCAACGTGTAAAATCCAAAAAGCTCGTTGTGCGTAAATCGTTGTGCGTTGCGCGTTGACCGTTGCGCGAAATTAGGCGAGTTCTTCTTCGATTTCCGTGCCGCTGTCTGCGGTCGTGCGATTCTTCCGGTGGGAAAGTGTCTCTACTGCGGTGCCGTCCAGGATGCCTCGCTTGGAGGCTTCAATGAACTCGACCATGTGGACGACTTCTTGGCTTTTGAGGGATTTCTTGATCTCTTCTAAGGCCTGACTGACGTTCAGCCCGGAGCGGTAAAGCAACTTGAAAGCATTTTTGATCTCCATGCGCGTTTGGGGACCGATCCCGGCGCGCCGCATCCCTACCACATTGATCCCCTGAGCCACGCCTGGCCGTCCGCCACAGACCACATAAGGCGGAATGTCTTTATTGATCGCAGTGAGGGCGCTTACCATGGCGAGCGTTCCGATGCGCGTGAATTGATGAAAGCCCGTCATTCCGGAGAGGAATGCTTTATCTTCGACCAGACAATGGCCGGTGAGGGAGGCCTGGTTCACCATGATGATATTATTGCCGAGATGACAGTTGTGTGCGATGTGACAATAGGCCATGATGAAATTCTCATCGCCGATCACGGTGGAGGTGCCCACTTTCGTTCCGCGGTGAATGGTGACAAATTCCCGGATGACGTTCTTCGAGCCGATCTTGGTGAAGGTGGCCTCGCCCTGATAGGCGATGTCCTGGGGCTCGTGGCCGATCACGGCATTCATGTGGATCGTGTTGTGATCCCTGAGCTCGGTCCCGCGAGCGAGGTAGGCGCCCGAAAGGATATTATTATGAGAACCGATCTTGACCCCGTCCTCAATAATGACATTCGGGCCGATCGTGTTACCCACCCCGATCTCGACTTGCTTTCCGATGATGGCGCTGGCATGGATCTCAGACATGGTCCCAATACCTTTCAATTTTAGCGAAGTTGAAATTGGGGCAATCCCAACTAGCATTTATGTAAAAAAATTTAAAGTTGGGATGACGGGGATTATATCATAAGCCCGTGATGCGGGAAACGGGAAACGGCGAGCGCATCGGCTCCTCGTCCTCATGGGTCATTCCCAGGCAATTAGCACGAATGCTATCCATGGATTAAAGATGCTATATCCTGCATTTGATAGGGAAGGGATTTCCTAAGTCGTTGCAAATAGGCGTTTTAGGGATCAAAAAATCCATATTTTTTGTGCTCCGGCCCTTGCTTTCCTGGAGTTCATCAGTTATATTTTTTGCAACTTTTTAAACATTAAAAAAAATCAGATAAAATCCGTTTTAAAATCAGAAGAATAAAATCCTCTTTTATAAAGGAAGAACTGCTGAATGAATCCTCATAAACCATTCAAAATGCTCACGGCTGTTTTCACGGCTGTCATTTTTATCTTAACAAGCCTTGGCATTTCTCCCAACGCTTTCGCTGCCGCCGCGATGCCGGAGGTTTCATTTCCCTATCAGATCGCGCTCGACAGGAGCTTGGGTCTCGCGATTCCTCAGAAAATCGGCAGGCTTGAAAATTTTAGCGCGGGGCAGGGGGATCGTCCGGCGATTTTCCACATCCAGACAGCGCACGGTCACTACCAAGCCCAGCTGCAGATCCGCGATATCCTCCATTATCTTGATAAACAATACGGCGTTCGGACCGTTCTTGTCGAAGGCAGCGCGTTCAAGCTTGAACCCGACCTTTTAAATTTTTTCCCTAAAGATAAAAAACTTACGTTGAAGGTTAATGATGCGTTGACGAAGCGTGCCATTGTGAAAGGTTCCGAACTTTATCTTCTGGAGTCCCAGGGCGCAAAAGCCTACGGAGTAGAAGATCTCCGGGCCTACCGTGAGAATGGCGTGTCTTTTGTAAGCGTG
>JBAXGK010000216.1:0-4155 GCA_037139435.1 Candidatus Omnitrophota bacterium
AAGCTTCTTTAGCGTCTCGCTTCTTCATGATCTTCATCCTCTACCTGACAATAATCTGAACCGAGGAGCTCCTTCCATAGTCGTCGGTGACGGTGATGCGGTGACGCCCTTCATGCATAGGCCAGAAGAATCCTTCCCCCGCACGACCCTCATTCACATATTGACCGTTTACAAACCAGAAAAGTTTCCGGACGTCACACGAACCGTCAGCCTTGAGAACCAACCGCTGATCTACTTTCCGGGACTGATCCAGAAAATACTCGCATTGGTTGACCGGAGACAGGATCTTCGGATTCGCCCCCTCCCAATCCCTGGCCATATCCATCCCGTTTTCCATAAGAGGCGGAGAAAGATAATTGGGATCATGCTGCTCAAGCCATGTGTGAATCGCCTGCGGCCAAACTTCGGACACTGATTCTTTTACCTTTTGGTCCTTGGAAACCACATCCACTGCCATCCCGGTCTCGCTGTCGATCATGAACTTCCTATGAACGCTGCATTGCCGGTTCATGCTCTGGCCGGCAATAAAGAAATCCTCCGCGGAATGAGGGCAGATTGCGCTCACGGGTTCTCCGCTCAAAAGACAGACCTTTCGAACGCTGACAGCAGCGGGCTTTTCATACCAAGGAGCTGGCTTCCCCACATAGATCCGTTCAAACAACCGCAAAGCAACTGGCGCGGCAGCTTCAATCCCCACAAGTGACTTGGACGGCTTCCCCGAAAAGTTACCGAGCCAAACACCGATCGTATATTCCGGATTATATGCAACGGTCCAGGCATCGTGATTCCCATAAGACGTTCCCGTCTTCCATGCAACCCTAGGAAGATTCTGACGGTTTCCTGTAAATCCCGAAGAAGCAAGCCGCTCCGAATCCTCAAGGATATCCGCAACAAGATAGGCTGAGCCCTCCGACATAAGTCTTTCTTGTTTGACCTGCGCCGTGTTCTCAAGACCCGTGTAAGCTTGCGAGGTCCCGAGCCGGGCCAACACGGCATAAGCATTTACCAGCTCAAGAAGTCTGACCTCCGCGGTACCAAGCGTCAGCGACAAGCCGTATTGTTCCGGCTGTTTCGTGAGCGTGGTGATTCCTGAGTGTTTCAGTAAGACATAGAGCTTCTGGTATCCCGCTTTCTGAAGCACCTCGACGGCGGGAACATTCAAGGAATTCGCCAAGGCCTCACGCACAGTCACAGGCCCTTTGTATTTTTTGCTGTAATCAAGCGGGGCATAGCCCTCATACTGCACGGGCACATCTCCAAGGATCCTCCGGGGCGTGTAAAGGCCGAGATCAAAGCCGATTGCATAAGTGAAAGGTTTCAAACATGAACCGGGTGATCGCTTGCTAAAAGCTCCGTTCACCTGTCCGAAATGATCCTTATCCAGGAAGTCGTTGGAACCCACAAGAGCGCGGATCTTTCCCGATTTATTTTCCAGGATCACGACCGAACCGTTCTGAACGCCAAAAGCTGAAAGTTCGGCAAGCCGGTCCTTGAGAACCTTTTCAGCCACGATTTGAAATTGCGGATCGAGCGATGTTTGAAGCACCGCTTCTGTGGGATATTTCTTATGAGCCCAGACACCGAAATGAGGCGCCGTGAACGGAAAGGCGTAATGCCCGGCCTCGACGCGCTCCGCATTTGAAACGTCGAACTGCTTTTGAGATAGGTAAGCATTCGCGAGCATGCTTTTCAAGACCATCTCCCGCCTTTTCCCGGCACGTTCAGGATGACGGTCAGGCCTTAATCTTGAAGGCGACTGTGGGATACCCGCAAGAAGCGCGCATTCGGCAAGCGTCAGGTCCTTGGGCTGTTTCCTGAAATAGCGCCATGACGCGGCCTTCACACCGTGAATATTGCCCCCATAGGGAGCAAGCTCAAAATAAAGTTTCAGGATCTGTTTCTTGGAATAAATGCTCTCCAGCCAGACGGCGTGGATCGCCTCCACGATCTTATTCGGAAAAGTACGCGGCCTGTCTTCAACTAGCCGGATCACCTGCATCGACAAAGTAGAAGCTCCCATCAAGATCTTCTGATGAGTGACATTCAGCCAAGCCGAACGGAGAACAGCCAGAGGATCAACGCCATGATGACCCCAGAACCGCTTATCCTCGACCGCCACGGTTGCATGAATGAGATTCGGGTTGATCTCATTCAATTCAACGGGAAAAATCCAGCGGTCTTTACTCCCGAGAAATACCCGGAGAACATTCCCGTCCTTGTCGAGCACCGTCTGGGAATATCCAATCTCTTTAATCTCTTGGGAAGGAAAAGGCGCAAGCCACGAGAAAAGAAGGACCGGAACGGCCAACAGAACCGTCCCGATCCCAACCCGACGCCAATTCGCCGCTTTTATGCGCATGATGACTCCGTTATTCTGCGATCACGATCTCGCCCGCACCATTCACGCTGACGATCGATGGATCGTACATGCATTCCGCGTTCACAGCCGGCAGTTTGAATCTCCCAGGCGTTACCGCCCGGGCCACATAGCGGTAGTGCGCTAAGTTTGCAACATCCGTGAAAACGAGAATACGGTCATCGCGAATATCGATCTTCTGCGGATCGATCATGTCCTTTTCCGAAAGATCCGAGGTGTCCGAAGCGACAAGCCTCGGGTTCTCAACCTCCAGACCGGCCGGCAGTAGATCCACAAGAACGACATTCTTGCAATTCAGCGCTGACTCAAGCGAAATATCCACGACCACAACATCCCCTTGTCTGAGCTTTGTAAGATCGATCGGCTTTCCCGCAGAATTGAGAAATGAACGGCGAGCTTCAAGACCGCTGTCTCTTTCTTCGACTTTACCAGAGGCTGGAACGCCGGCAGAGGTCCAGTAATAGTAGGCGTTACCAACACCAGTAACTTCAAGCGTAATATCTTCCCCCGAAAGCTCCGCGCCATTCAGCGCAATCCCATTCTTATCATCAAAGGTACCGACCGGTTTACCTCCCGCAAGAACCCTGCCCGTAAAGTTTTGTGGCTGACTCTTTAGATAGCGGGTGTATTTTCCGAGGCCAAGGAGTGCCTGCGCGTTATTCTGCGTCGTCCCCCACTGGCCGCTCTTCATCAGACCCTCAAGTCGTTTCACAAGAACCGGCACCAGCGGATTTTCAGGATCCATATCCATGAATACGGAAAGCGCGAGCGCCGACGGAATGACGCGGAACTCGCCTTCTTCAGAAGAACTAAAGGCTTTCTCGCTGAAGCTCGTCCCGATCATCTCCGACATCGCTTTTTTGTCACCCATCAAAGCAAGCGATCCCGCGAGATAAAGTTTCCCGAATTCTGAAAGATCCGCTTTCTTTTCCTCGAGCCTCCGGATCCAGGATGATTTCACACGGCCGGCTTTCGCCAACACGTACAAGGCGTGAGACTTGAGATCATCATCCGCGCCCTCATCCTTCGACTTTCCGGAAACGATCTTTTCGAGATAATCCAAAGCATCACGGAAGTCATCCTTCGGGACTGCATAGCCGGCTTTCTGAGCCTCCGCAAGAAACTCCATGGCGTAGACTGTCCCAAAATCGAACGGCTCCGAATTGCCCTGCCACATCCCAAATCCGCCGGAGAATGTCTGCATCGAAAAAAGCCGCTCTATCCCGGCTTGCACGTTATGATCGATACGCGTCGCGCTGAACTGGTTTTGATCCAGAACCGGAAGAACCTCTTTCAAATAAAGGAGCGGATACACGGTCGAGGTCGTTTGCTCAACACACCCGTAGGGGTATTCGATCAGATATTTCAGAGCTCCAAGGAACTGCACGGAAGGAAACGCGGACACGATCAAGCTCTGCGACTCAGTTCCTTTTAGCCAATCCGAAGGTAATTTGACCTCAGCTTTTCCAGGCGCCTTAAGCGTTCCTGCACCGCCCAGTACTGTATAAGCCGCCGCCGGCCTGACAGAAAGTTCGGTCGTCTGATAAGCCTCTTCGCCGCCTAACTTCACTTTCACTTTGATTACTGCCTTCCCCGCTTGAGCGGAGGCGACCACATTGAATTTCACGATCGTCTCAGCTCCCGATTTTGCGGCAACATCCATTTCCGGCTGGGACGTGATCTTAAAATCCGCGGGAACCTCCAAAGCAACCTTTGCTTCGCCGTCTTTACCTGTTTCATTAAAAACGCTCACGGGTACCGTGAACTGATCACCTGGC
>JBAXGK010000217.1:0-4139 GCA_037139435.1 Candidatus Omnitrophota bacterium
CCCATTACGAGTCAACCATGATCCTCATGGTAAGGTTTTAATATGAGTCAACTGGAGATGGAAAAGTCTCAGGCGCTCTCAGGAGAGAGGTTGAGGACGTCTTTAAATGATTTCTTGTGGCGACGGAAAAGCTCGAGATCTTCCCGCGTCGCGTCCCAGGTCATTGTCTTGCCTCCTTGGGACAACTGGAATTTCAAGAACTTGTAATCTTGAAAACTATAACTTCTCAGCACCTCCACGAATTCCTGGGCCACACGTTCCCAGAAATAGAGGATATCCTCATGAAGTCCCCGGCCCGGAGCATAAGCGACCTCTTGCGGGTTTCGCAACGGAGCGACGGCGTTAAAGAGGAAAGACTGCTGGGGTGCCGGCTCGAAACGGACCACAAGCTTGACGTTGGCAAACGTATTGGAGAGCCGTTCATCTTCAGCGGCGATCATCTGAAACCGCCGCGTGAACTGGCGCGAAAGAAAATCTCCCGTCGTGATGTCCGGCGTCTTGAACTCTGTTTCCCAGTTCGGAAGGCTCTTGGCGACCATGTCACGAGTGAAGGTGAAATCAGGGGTCGCCGTCTTATCATCCAGATAGGCCATCGGGATGATCCGGCGAATCTTTTCCGTATCGCCCACAGTCGAAACCTGGAATAAATATTCCATCACCTTCGGTTTGAAACCGGTATCCGCGGGGTCCTTGGGAGCGACTTCGGCCTTAGCATAAACCACGATGTCATTATCCTGGATCGGGATGCTTTTCAAGTCGAGGATCGTCCATTTCGCACGCCCTCGCGGCATCACCGAGCCGTCAGCGTCCGTGAAAAAGAATTCCCCCGCCCACTTAGCCTGAGGGGTCTTCGGGAAATATCGGGTCTGGACCTCGCTCATCGTGGCTTCATTCAGGTCCTTGAAAAAATGCCGAACAGACCGGTGCCAAATAGCGGCTCGATTCATGTGGAGATCATGGATGATGCGCTTGCGATATTCACTGCGCGGGATGTCCCAGAACCGCACTCTTTTGAGGTCGTCGATCTGTCCGATAAAAGTCAGATCCATACCGCTTTTCTCAACATCGGTGGCCTGCAGGTAATAAAAATCAATCTTCTTGTCGGTACTGAGCATGATCCGCGACATGGAAAAGAGGATGTTCTCAACCTTGTCGATAGCCTCTTCCGTGGGCTGGAAAAGGCTTTCCATATCCGTTACTTTTCCGCTCATCAAGGCTTCTTTAAGGTCAGCCGCAAAAAGTTTATCCAGAGGCAGGAATACCCCGAGAGTGGTTCCCACGAATTCGACTTCGATGTGAGGGATCTTATATTCCTTGAGGGCGATCTCCTGAAGGGCCTCTTTGCAACGAGCCTCCGGATAGGTCGCCGACCCGCAACCCGGGAAAAGCAGCAGAAATAACAAGGGGAACAGATATGCTTGGCGACCAGCGCACAACGCGCAACGCGCAACGAATTCGATCTGGGTTTTAACGTTGTGCGTTGAGCGTTGAGCGTTGCGCTCGTTGAAGGCGAGGGGATTTTTCCCGAGCTTCAAAGTCTTAAGCCTTCGGCGGTTCCATGCCCTGTGTCAAATAGGAACGCCGCGGATTTACCTTGCCGAATTCCGCAAAAATAGCTTCAATCTCATCATAATCGAGTTCTTGCTTGGTCAGAAGCTCATGCGCGAAACGCTCGAAAAGATCTTTTTCTTTCCGAAGAAGCGTCTCGACTTCGATCATGCAATCCTTGAGGATTTTGTCCACGTCTTGGTTGAGACGCATCTTCACATCTTCAGAGAGAAGAAGGGCATTGCCGTCCTTATAGATCGTATAATCCCCGATCAATCCGGAAGAGCCCATGCCAAGCACCCAAACCATAAAATGAGCGAGATGCATCGCCTGCTTGAAGTCCGATGTCACCCCGGTCGTCGTGGTGTTGAATTTGATCTTCTCGGCCACATAACCCGCCAAACAGATCTTGATGTCGGCAAACAAGGTTTCGCGGTCCCGACCGTGCCACTCTTCGATCGAGGTCGGATGGACGACGCCGAGCGAAGATTTTCTCGGGATGATCGAAGCCTTGAATACATCATCGCGCGGATGCGAAAGATAGGTGGTGATCAAATGGCCCGTCTCGTGATAGGCGGTCATCTCCCGTTCGCGGGCATTCACCGTGAGCTTTTGCTTCATCCCGAGCTCGATCCTTTCGATCGCCTCAGAAATGTCGCGTAACCCCACCACATCCTTTTTGTTGCGTGTCGCGATCAAGGCCGATTCCTTGACGATATTCTCGATATCCGCCGGCGATTTATCGACCGCTTTACGCGCCAGGCGTTTGCAATCGAGCGCTGCTTCATATTTGACCTTGCTCAAGTAATAGCGGAAAAGCGCTTCGCGACCTTCCAAATTCGGTTTCTTGATATAGACTTTCCGGTCAAAACGTCCCGGGCGAAGGAGCGCTGGATCCAAGATATCTTCTCCGGCGTTCGTCGCGCCGATCACGATGATGTTCTCGGATTTATCACTCAACCCGTCCATCGCTACGAGCAGCTGGTTCTGGGTCGTATTGCCCTCACCGCTTCCAAATTGGCTGAAGGTACGGCGCGATCCCATGGCATCCAACTCATCGATAAAAACAATGCAGCCGCCATAACCGTAGGCAAGGCGCTGGGCTTTCTTGAAAAGCTGACGCACGCGGCTCGCGCCCACGCCCACAAAGATCTCGTTAAATTCGCTGGCCGCCATGGAGAGGAACGGGAGCCCTGCTTCGGTGGCGATCGCTTTCGCCAGATAGGTTTTGCCGCATCCCGGAGGCCCCATCATAAGAATGCCGCGTAAGATCCTGCCGCCGATCTTCTTCAACCGCGCGTGATCCTTGATCAGCTGCACCACTTCCCAGCATTCTTCCTTAGCCTCATCGATCCCGATCACATCCGAAAACTTGATATTGACGGCACTGCCCTTGATGTTCTTCTTGCCCATCTTCGAGAACCCGCTTTGGAACACCATCATGTACATATAGACGAAGATCACGGAATTGATGATGACCATGAGGATTTGAAGCGGCAATTGAGCTAGGGTGATATTCCGGTAATAACTTTCGAGCGAGGCCATGCCCCAGATCGAGGCGATGACAAGGATCACCGCGGCAAAAATAATGGCGGCTTTCACCCAATGATCCATCAAGAATAATTTCCAACGACGCCATTTATTCATACAAAACCGCCTTTTTTGAAGAAAGGTTAAGGGGAGCACCCCCAGAAAACAGCATGAATTATACCCGTTTTAGCGCTAAAACACACTCCTTAGTACTGGTCCTCCATAAACCTTTAATGATACCAGTACAATCCCAATACTTATCAACTTCCGTTATGCGGAAATTGGGGCTGCCCAAGTCGCCCTTTTTGAATAAGAAAAAAAGACTTGGGCTGTACCGTTAACCCATCAGATTGAATGGTGAACGGTATAGAGTTTCGGCATACCCCGCTAGAAATTAACCACCCAGAAGGCTCTTTCCTCTCCCCGCCGGAGAGGGCTAGGGATCGCGCACCCTCATCCTGACCTTCTCCCTCAGAGAGGGAGAAGGAAAATCTAGATACTACCACCAATAATCATCCCCTTTGCCGGAAGGGGCTTTCTCAGCCTCGGGCACGGCAGCGGGCTGCTCCACAGCTTCAGAACTCTGGACCTTTTCCGCTTCGGGCAAAGGTTCCGACACCGTTTCATTAGGAGGAACCGCTTGGGGAGTTGCGGGTTGCTCCTCCCACCACCCTGTGGTATCCGCGGAGGATGGCGCCTGCTCCGTCACAGCCTCTTTCGAAGGACTCTTCTTTGCCTTCTCAAACGGAGGATCGATAAAAAAACTTTCCCGGGGATTATTCCTGACGTGGTACATCAAAGGACCCTTTTTGCCGTCCTTTTCCTCTTCCATTTTCTGCTCATAAAGAATGCCGCCGGTTTGCGCATCCCGGATAGGATCCTCGGCCTGCCGGACCGATGCCAGATTCAGACCCGCGAGAACACTCAGAAAGATGAAAAACAGAGCTCTTTTATCCATAGGTAAAGGATAGCTGAAAAAAACGAAAAGCGCTAGCACGGCGGAAGGCGTCGAGTTGCGTCATATTAAATCTTACCGTAGAGACATTTAGGCCGAATCGTTG